>DASVWY010000077.1:0-12193 GCA_036392975.1 Solirubrobacterales bacterium
CTGCTCTCGCTGAGTCGTCGGGCGAAAAATGGGACGCCGCGCCCGCCCGGACACCCCCTCCCCATGCCACCCGCGCAAGTGACGCTTATGGTTCCTGACGATGCGTGAACCCGGGCGCAAGGCCATTGGAACGTGGAGCGGTGGTCGCTTTCTTCGCTTCGGTGAAGCTATCGCCGAGGAGCGGCTGGAGATGCTGCTGCGGCCCGGTGGTGGCATCGACACCGTCCTGACCGCCGACACGTATGGGCAGGGGGAGGCGGATCGGGTGCTGGGCCGTGCCCTCGCCGGCGTTCCTCGTGACGACTACTGCCTCGTCGGGGCGGTGGGGCACGACTTCTACGAGGGGGAGCGGGATGGGCCGCGCGGGTTTCCTCGCTTCACCGACTCGCGGCTGCGTGGGCCTGGCGAGTACGCGGGCTATCTGCGGATGGCGGCGGAGCGGGGCTTGGAGCGGCTCGGGGCCGAGCGCTTCGACCTGCTGCTGCTCCATAACCCGGATCGGATCGGCTATTCGAGCGAGGCGGTCTGGGACGGGATGGAGGCGCTGCGGGAGGCGGGGCTGACGGCCAGGATCGGCGTCGCGCCTGGGCCCGCCAACGGCTTCACGCTCGACCTGATCTCCTGCTTCGAGCGCTTCGGCGAGCGGATCGACTGGGCGATGATCATCCTCAACCCGTTCGAGCCCTGGCCGGGCGAGCTCTGCCTGGAGGCTGCCGCCAAGCACGACGTCAAGGTCATCACCCGCGTCGTCGACTACGGCGGCCTCTTCTGGGGCGATCTGCGGCCGGGGATGGAGCTGGCCCCCGGTGACCATCGGGCCTTCCGCCCCGAGGGTTGGATCGAGGCCGGTTTGGAGAAGCTGGAGCAAGTCGTGCCGATCGGCAAGCGCCATGGTCTGACGACGATCCAGCTCGCCTGCCAGTGGAACCTCGCCCATCCCGCGGTCGAGTGCGTCGTTCCCACCCTGATCCAGGAGGCCGGCGGACGACCGATAGAGGAGCAGCGGGCCGAGCTGGCGGCGCTGCCGGCCGAGTTGCGGCTAACCGCCGAGGAGGTGGCGGAGATCCGCGCCGTCGGCGACAACACCGGTTGCATGGCGCTGAAGGGCGCCAGCCCGTCGCACGAGGGCGAAGAGCGCCCCGACCGCTGGGGCCTCGACCCCGAGCTGACCGCGGTGGGCCAACGCTGGGGCATCGACCTCTGACAGTCCCAGGCGTCGCCATGCGGGCGTCAGAGTCCCAAAATGGGGCTTCGGTGATCGATCCGCTTGACAGCGTCCATCCCGACCTGTCCACTAGGAGTTCCCCAGACCGCATTCCAGAGCGGAATTTGCCATCCTAGGTAGCGATGTCGTCGCTGCCCGGGGATGAGCTTCACGAGCTTGCGGAACGTCAGGACCCCCGGCTGCTGAGGGCTCTCGACGTGGTCGCGCCTGGCGGCTCCCTGCGCGAGGGCATCGACAACATCGTCCACGCCAGCACCGGCGGCCTGATCGTGGTCGGCGATCCGAGCGACATCTCGCACATCCTCTCCGGTGGGATCAACCTCGACATCGACTACACGCCGGCGATGCTCTACCAGGTGGCGAAGATGGACGGGGCGATCGTCCTCAACACCGAGGCGACGAAGATCGTCTGGGCCAACGTGCAGCTGATGCCGGACCCGACGATCCTCTCGGCTGAGACCGGCACCCGGCACCGCACCGCCGAGCGCGTCTCCAAACAGACCGAGGCGCTGGTGATCGCGATCTCCCAGCGTCGCGACGTCGTCTCCCTCTACGTCGAGGGCACCAAGTACATCCTGCAGGAGATCCCCGCGGTGCTGGCCAAGGCGAACCAGGGGCTGGCGACGCTGGAGAAGTACCGTGACCGCCTCGAAGGGGTTGCGACCCGCCTCACCGTGCTCGAGTTCGACGGGCGCGGCCACCTCTACGACGCCCTCACTGCCCTGCAGCGGGCCGAGCTGGTGACCCGGATGGCGGTCGAGGTCGAGCGCTACATCGTCGAGCTCGGCACCGAGGGGCGGCTGATCGAGATGCAGCTGGAGGAGACGATGATCGGCGTCACCGCCGAAAAGTCGGCGCTGATCCGCGACTACTCGGTCGAGGACTCCGAGCAGAATCTCGCCACCGTGCTGCAGTCGCTGGCCCGGCTGCCGCACGAGGACGTGCTCGACTTCGGCCGGCTCGCCGAGCTGCTCGGCTACGACCGCAAGCTCAACACCCTCGACTTCCCGGTCGCCCCGCGCGGTTACCGGGTTCTGGGGCTGATCCCGCGCCTGCCGAAGCTGGTCGTGCAGAAGATCGTCCAGGAGCTGGGCGGGCTGGAGCAGGTTCTCGCCGCTTCGGACGAGGACCTCGAGGCCGTCGACGGAGTCGGCCCGACCAGGGCCAAGGACATCCGCGAGGGCCTGCGCAGGCTGCAGGAGGTCGATTTGGTCGACCGGTACCTACAAAGCTGATCACAGATGGCGATCGACGCTGTCGCAAATGGAAAGGAGCAAGAGATTCCCGAGCTAGAGGAGGCAATTGAGGCAGGCCCGGAGCAGGACATCGAGTACGTCTGCGACTTCGAGGAGGGGGACAAGGTCGTCTATCCCCACCACGGGGCGGGCCTGGTGATGAAGAAAGAGGCCCGTGAGTTGATGGGGGAGGAGCGCGAATACCTGACGATCAAAATCCTCCACAACGAATTGACGGTGATGGTCCCGTGCGAAAACGCCGGCAAGGCAGGGCTGCGGCGGGTCATCGACGAGGAAGAAATCAAGAAGGTCACAGACGTCCTCACCGATGACGTCTCGGAGATGCCGAAGAACTGGAACCGGCGCTTCAAGTACAACCGCGAGAAGATCAAGACCGGGGACGTGTTCGAGCTCGCCGAGGTGGTCCGCAACCTGGCGATTCGCGAGATGGAGAAGGGCCTCTCCACCGGCGAGAAGCAGATGTACACGCGGGCCAAGAAGATCCTCGCGTCGGAGTTCATGTACGCGCTCGACAAGGACGAGGAGGGCGCGGAGGAGTACCTCGACGGGCTGCTGGAGGAGCGCTTCGCCGCCACCGCGTAGCAGCGCCGCAGCGTCCGTCACCGCCGTCATCGCGGCTGCCGGCTCCGGGGAGAGGCTCGGGGCCGGCGGTCCGAAGGCGTTCGTCCCGCTCGCCGGCCGGCCGCTGGTCGAGTGGTCGATCGCGGCCTTCCGCGCCGCGGCCGGCGTGCGCTCGATCGTCGTCGCCTGCCCGCCGGGCCACGTCCACGACCTCGGCGGTCACGACCTCGGCGTCGTCGACGGCGGCGCCACCAGGGCGCAATCCGTCGCCAACGCCCTGGAGGCGGTCGGCACCGAGCTGGTCGCGATCCACGACGCGGCGCGCCCGCTGGTGACGCCGGAGCTGATCGAGGGCGTGGTCGGGACCTTGGCAGCGGACCCCGAGGCCGACGGCGCCATCGCCGCCGTCCCGGTCGCCGACACGATCAAGCAGGTGAGGACAGGTGAAGGCGGCTCGGCTGAACGAGTGGCGAGTTTCGATGCCTATGGGGTCATAAAAACGCCAATCGTCGTGAAAGCCACCGCGGACCGCGGGCGGCTCTGGGCGGCGCAGACGCCGCAGGTGTTCCGAACGGCGGCGCTGTGCCGGGCGCTCGCCGCTTACCCCGACGACTCCCCGGCCGCCACCGACGAGGCGATGCTGGTCGAGGCAGCGGGGGGGAGGGTGCTCATTCATCCCGCCTCTCCGGGGAACCTCAAGGTGACCACCCCGCTCGACCTGCGAGTTGCCGAGCTCCTCATCGCCGAGCGGTAGGCCGCTGCAAACCGGCGCATCTCGGGGTCTTCAGTCCCCGGATCGGGTCACGCACGGAAGTGCGCTCCCCTCACCGGTCTCCCTGCATCCCCCGACCTGCTTGGTTTTCGCGGCCTGCACGGAGCAGAAGAAGGACCAGCGCCGCCGCGAAGCAAAGCTGGCCGATGCCCAGGGCAGTGCCGAGGTTGGCAGCGCCGAGGGCCGCCGCGATCGCCGTGCCGCCGAGGAAGGCGGCGACGAGGATCGCGAGCTGCCGCATCATCGGCCGGCGCCCGCCTTGCGGTCGTTCGTCTTGCGCCCGTCTTCCGGCGGCAGGCCGGCCGCGGCTCGCGAGTCGTCGCCGAGGTGGCGCAGGCGGCGCCGCTCGAAGAGCAGGCGCTCGACGTAGAGCGTGCCGACGCCCGCGAGGACGATCGCGGTCAGGTTGAGGCTGAGCTGCTCCATTGCGCCGACCCAGTCATCGCCGTTGCCGAGCGCGGCGGCGACGCCGATGTTGGCAGCCGCCGGGATCGTCGTTACCGAGATCAGCACGCCGACCAGCGCCCCCGACTTGGCCGAAGTCAGCGAGAGGACGCCGGCGGCGCCGGCGAAGCAGGCGACGATGAAGGAGAACTCGTCCGGCTCGGCGATGAACTGCGTCAGCGGGTTCTGGGTGCTTTCGAAGTCGGAGTCGACCCAGCCGACGGCGACGCAGACGAGGGTGAAGAGGAAGGCGGCCGAGATTCCCACCGGGAAGCCGATCGCGAGCGCGCTCAAAGAGCGCAGGCCGACCCCGAGGCGGCGCTCGACCGCGGCGACGCAGAGCCCGGCCAGCGGCCCGAACTCGGGACCGACGACCATCGCGCCGACGATCAGAATCGGCGAGCCGGTGAAGATCCCAACCGAGGCGATCAGGCAGGCGAGCACCATGAAGGCGAGGAAGATGCCGCTCAGCTCGATGCTCTCCGAGGTGCGGGCCTCGACCTCCTCCCAGACGACCGCGTCCGATGGCGCCCCGGGCGCCGCTCGCTCGGCCCGCTCGGCGGCCTCGGAGAGCTGCGAGTCGATCTGCTCCAGCGCGATCGAGCCGTCCCTCGGGATCTCCAGCTCCTTCAGGTCCTCGATGACGACGCTGGCGTCCTCGCGGGCGACGTCGCAGAGGAGGACGTCGCCGTCCGGTTGCCGGGCGACGCCCGGGAGGAAGACGAGGTTGCATGCCGACGGCGTCGCTTCGAGCAGGCCGACGACCTTCTCGGACCGATCCGGCGGGATGACGATCCGCAGGTGGACCATGAAGCGACCTTACCCAGGACGTGCCGGGAGTTAAGCCACCGTATATGTGCTCAACTCCCGGCACGTCTGCCAGGCCGTAACGTGACGGGCGTGCTGACCGACTACCACCTGCACCTGCGGCCCGACGAGGACGGGACGACGGCGGAGCGGTACTTCACCGCCGAGAACGTCGACCGCTACCGGCAGGCGGCGGCCGAGGCGGGCGTCGACGAGCTCGGCGTCTCCGAGCACGTCTACCGCTTCCGTCAGGCGCTCGACCTCTGGCGTCATCCCTTCTGGGAGGAGCAGGCCGTCGACGATCTCGACGCCTACTGCGAGTTCGTGCGCGGCAGCGGCTTGAAGCTCGGAATCGAGTGCGACTTCGTTCCCGGCGCCGAGGACCGCACCGCGAATCTGCTCGACCCCCGCGACTTCGACTACGTGGTCGGCTCCGTCCACTTCGTCGGCGAGACCGCGGTCGACCACCCAGGCTGGGACATCTGGGAGGACAGGGGCGACCCCGACCGGGTCTGGCGGCGCTACTTCGAGGCGCTGGCCGAGTGCGCGAGCTGCGGCCTCTTCGACCTCCTCGCCCACCCGGACCTCGTCAAGGTATGGGGTCGCGCCCGTCCGCTGCCGGAGCGTGACCCGCGCGCCTTCTACGAGCCGGCGGTCGAAGCGATCGCAGCCAGTGGGATCGCGGTCGAGGTCTCGACCGCCGGCCTGCGCAAGCCGGTCGGCGCGCTCTACCCGTCCGCCGCCTTCGCCGAGATGTGCGTCGAGGCGGGGGCCGTCTTCGCCCTCTCCTCCGACGCCCACCGGCCGGAGGAGGTCGGCTTCGGCTACGACCGCGCGCTGGGGTTCCTCGCCGATCTCGGGGTGGAGGAGATCTGCGCGTTCGAGGGACGGCAGCGGCGCCTGGAGCCGCTTGGCGCCGCGGTCGGCGAGAATCCGCAGCGATGAGCCCGGTAGGGATCGGCTACGACAGCCACCGCTTCGCCACGGGGCGCCCGTTGATTCTCGGTGGCGTCGAGATCGAGCACGCGCGCGGCCTCGAAGGACACTCCGATGCCGACGTCCTCACCCATGCTGTGATCGACGCCCTGCTCGGCGCCGCCGGGGGCGGCGACATCGGCAGCCTCTTCCCCGACGACGAGGAGCGCTGGCGCGACGCCGACTCGATCGACCTGCTGCGCACTGTCGTCGGCACGATCGGCGGCCGCATCGTCAACGTCGACGCCACCCTCGTCTGCGAGCAGCCGCGCCTGTCCCCCTACCGGGCCGAGATGGAGCGAACGATCGCCGCCGCCACCTCGGCCCGGGTCAGCGTCAAGGCGACCACCAACGAGGGCATGGGCTGGGTCGGCCGCGGCGAGGGAATCGCCTGCATGGCGGTCGCATCGATCGAGAGCGACTAGGCTTCCGCCCGATGGCGAAATCCGGTTCCATAGCGGCGACTGCCCGGCAGGCCGTCGCCGACAAAGCGTTCGAGCTCCGCGTGCTGCACGAGGCCGGCGTGCTCGGCCTGCACCGCCCCGACAAGGCGGCGAAGGTCGTCTCCGCCTTCCTCCGCTGGGGCGCCTCGCCCGCTCTCGGGATCACCACCGCCTCGATTCACTACCCGCACGAGACGGCGCTGATCGACGAACGCGGCTCGCTCAGCTTCGAACGGCTCCAGCGCCGCTCCAACGCCCTGGCCCACGGCCTCGCCAAGCTCGGAATCGGCTACGGCGATGGGGTCGGCATCATGTGCCGCAACCACCGCGGCTTCATCGAGACGACGCTCGCCACCGCCAAGCTCGGCGCCAGCGCCCTTTACCTGAACACCATGTTCGCCGGGCCGCAGCTGGCCGAGGTGACTCGCCGCGAGGCGCCGAAGGCGCTGGTCTACGACGAGGAGTTTGCCGACCTGCTCGACGGGGTCGGCGAGGGCGTCGAGCGCATCGTCGCCTGGACCGACGGCGAGGCCGACGCGCGGACGCTCGACTCGCTGATCGCCGCCAACGACGAGTCGAACCTGAAGCCGCCGCCCGACAAACCCCGCTTCGTGATCCTCACCTCGGGCACGACCGGGACGCCGAAGGGCGCGCAGCGCTCGAGCCCCGACGGCCTCTTCGCGCTGGCGGCGCTGATCGACAAGATCCCCTTCCGCAGCCGCGAGACGATGATGGTTGCGGCGCCGCTCTTCCACTCCTGGGGCTTCTTCCACTTCATCATGAGCCTGCCCACCGCCTCGACGCTGGTGCTGCGGCGACGCTTCGACCCGGAGGGGACCTTGCAGGCGGTGCAGGACCACCGCGCTCAGGTGCTGGGGGCGGTGCCGGTGATGATCCAGCGCATCCTGCAATTGCCGGACGAGACGCTCGAGAAGTACGACCTCTCCTCGCTGCGGATTACCTCGCTCTCGGGCTCGGCGCTGCCGGGCGAGCTGGCGATCGAGTGGATGGACCGCTTCGGCGACACCGTCTACAACCTCTACGGCTCGACCGAGGTCGCCTACGCGACCGTCGCCACCCCGCAGGATCTGCGGGCGGCGCCGGGGACCGCGGGGCAGCCGCCGCGCGGGACGGTCGTGCGCCTCTACGACGAGACCGGGCAGGAGGTGCCGCGGGGCGAGGTGGGCCGGATCTTCGTCGGCAACGAGATGTCCTTCGAGGGCTACACCGGCGGCGGCGGCAAAGAGGCGATCGACGGCCTCCTCTGCAGCGGCGACGTCGGCCACGTGGATCCCGCCGGCCGCCTCTTCATCGACGGCCGCGACGACGAGATGATCGTCTCCGGCGGCGAGAACGTCTTCCCGCGTGAGGTCGAGGACCTGCTGGCCGATCACGAGGCGGTGGTCGAGGCGGCTGTGATCGGGGTCGAGGACGAGGAGTACGGGCAGCGGCTGAAGGCGTTCGTCGTCGCGGCTGAGTCCGGCCTCTCCGAAGAGGACCTGAAGGCGCACATCAAGGCCAACCTCGCCTCCTACAAGGCGCCGCGCGAGATCGAGTTCGTCGAGGAGCTGCCGCGCAACGCCACCGGCAAGGTCCTCAAGCGCGTTCTGCGCGACGGCGTGGCGCCGAAGTCGGCCTAGATCGAGAGGTCGGCGCAAATTGCGGGCTTTGCCGCCTCGGTGGAGGTAGCGGCCCCTCCGCGGCCCGTAGTAGGTTCCGCCGAGATGGGTGAGCCCGCAGTCAACTTGACCGCCGTCGGCGCCGCGACCGAGGAGATGCACGGCGTCGCCAAGCAGGCGCTGGAGTGGGTCCGGGTCGCCGAGGAGCGTGTTGTCGCGGCGGAGGCGAAGGCCGCCGAGGCGGAGGCGGGCACCGAGCGAAGCCGCGCCGAGCTGAAGCGCCGGGCGATGGAGACGCTGCGCAAGATCGGCGACGAGGGCCGGGAGCGGATCGCCGCCGAGCGCCGCCTGCGGGGCGAGGCCGAGGGGCGCGCGGCGCGCGCGGAGGCCGCCCGCGAGCGCTCCGAGCGGGCCTACGAGCAGGCGCGGCAGCGCGCCGAGGCCGACCGCGAGACCTTCACCGCGCAGCTCGCCGCCGCCAAAGCGGAGGCCGAGGAGGCGCAGGCGCAGAGCGCCCGGCGGGTCGAAGCCGAGGCGTCGCGCCGAGTCGGCGAGGTCCTGAAGAAGACGCAGGAGGAGGCCGACCGGCGGGTCGCCGCGGCCGAGCAGCGCGCGGCCGATGCCGAAGCGGCGGCGGAGGAGGCGCGCCAGCTGGCGATCCGACTCGAGAGCGAGATCGAGGAGCGGGTCCTGCAGGGGACCGAGGACGTGCGCCGCGAGGCGGAGGAGCGGGTCCAGCAGCTGGTCGCCAAGGTCGAAGGGGAGGCCGAGGAGAAGGCGCGGGCTCGCGCCGAGGATCAGCTGAAGGCCGAGTCCGAGCGCATCCGCAAGCAGGCCGAGCAGCGCGAAGAGCGACTGCGTCAGTCGGCCGAGGACGAGATCAGGGCGAGCGCCAAGCGGGCGCGGCGCGAGGCGCTCGCCGCCGCGGATGAGACCGCGCCGCCGTGGGCCAAGCGTGGAGCAGCGGCTTCGGGGGCCGGGTACCGCACCTTCTAGGGACCATGCGGTAAGCCCGCGGGTCCTGTCGTGGGGACGGGCTCCTCGTCCTCGCAGGCTGCGGGCGAGGAACCCATCCCCACGCCACCCGCGCGAGATGCCGCATACCATCTCGCCGATGCGGGAAGTCCGGATACGCGACACGTTGAGCGGTGAAGTCCGTGCCCTGCCGACCAATGAGGAGGTCGGGATCTATGCCTGCGGCCCGACCGTCTACAGCCGTATTCACATCGGCAACGCTCGCCCCTTCGTCATCTTCTCGCTGTTCGCTCGGTTTCTCCGGTCAGAGGGATATCGCGCGAAGCTGGTCGTCAACGTCACCGACGTCAACGACAAGATCTACGACGCGGCTTGGAAGGTCGGTCGGCCTTCGAGCGCTTTCGCGGAGGAGATGACGCGGGCCTATTTCGAGGACACCGACCGGCTGGGGCTGGGCAGGCCGGACGCGGAGCCGCTGGCAACCGAGTCGATCGAGCCGATCGTCTCGCTTATCTCCGACCTGATCGAGGCCGGGCACGCCTACGAGTCGGGCGGCGACGTCTACTACCGCGTGCGCAGCTTCGATGGCTACGGGAAGCTCTCCAACCGCCGGACCGAGGACATGGACCAGGGGGAGGAGGCGGGCTCGGCCACGCTCAAGGAGGACCCACTCGACTTCGCCCTGTGGAAGGCGCACAAGAAAACCGAGGACACCTCCTGGGACTCGCCGTGGGGCCCCGGTCGCCCCGGCTGGCACATCGAGTGCTCGGCGATGGCCGAGGCCGAGCTGGGGTCATCGTTTGCGATCCACGGCGGCGGCTCCGATCTCGTCTTCCCGCACCACGAGAACGAGATCGCGCAGTCCGAGGGGGCGGGGCGCCCGTTCGCCCGCGCCTGGATGCACAACGGCATGGTCGAGACCGACGCCGAGAAGATGTCGAAGTCGGAGGGCAACATCTTCCAGCTTTCCGAGGCGCTCGACCGCTACGGGCGCGAGGCCGTCGTCGACTACCTGATCTCCGGCCACTACCGCCAGCCGCTCGCCTTCGGGCCCGAGCAGATGGAGCAGGCCGTCGCTCGCGTGGAGCGCCTGCGGAACTTCCTCCGCGAAAACCCGGCAAGGGGGGAGTCGGGGGAGGCCCTGTCAGAGCAACAGCGGGGAGGCTCCGCCAGGACCTCCCCCGACTCCCGTCTCGACGCGTTCAAGGAGGCTCTCGCGGAGGAGTTCAACACGCCACGCGCGATGGCTGAGGCTTTTGAGCTGGTTGGAGATGCAAACCGGGAAGAAATTCCGCGGGCGGCTGAGACCCTGCGCGAGATGCTGGAGCTGGTCGGGCTCGGTTCGCTGGCGGAGGCCGAGCGTGGCGGTGATGCGGAGGCGGAGGGGCTGCTGGCGGAGCGCGAGCGGGCTCGCGCCGCCAAGGACTTTGCCCGCGCCGACGAGATCCGCGACCGCCTGGCCGCACTGGGCTGGGAGGTCAGGGATTCGGCTGACGGCGCCCGCTTGGTTCCCAAGGCTTAGCGTGACCGGTCAGATCATCTACGGCCGCCGCCCGGTGGCAGAGGCGGAACGGGGCAAGAGGCGCGTGCGCCGGGTCTGGCGGGCGCCGGAGACGCCTGGCGAGGAGCTGGAGCGGATGTGCGGATCGCCGGACCACCAGGGGGTGGTCGCCGAGGTCGATCCATATCCCTATGCCGACCCGAAGGCGCTGTTGCGGCGCGAGGGCGCGCTCCTGGTCGCCCTCGACCAGGTTCAGGATCCGCGCAATCTCGGTGCCGTCGCTCGCTCGGCCGAGTTCGCCGGGGCCGCCGGCATCGTCATCCCCGAGCGCCGCTCGGCGGAGGTCACGGCCGTGACCTGCAAGGCGTCGGCGGGGGCGGTCGAGCATCTCGACGTCGCTCGCGTGCGCAACCTCGCCGACTGGCTGACCGAAGCGAAGGCCGCCGACTTCTGGATTTGGGGGGCCGACGCCGAGGCCGAGAAGGCTCCGTGGGACATCCATCTGATCGGGCCGACCGTGCTCGTCCTCGGGGGAGAGGGGAAGGGGATCCGTCCCCGTGTGGCTTCGGTCTGCGACGGCCTTATGGCCCTGCCCCGAAAGGGCCAGGTCGAGTCGCTGAACGTCTCCGCCGCCGCCGCTGCGCTGCTCTTCGAGGCCGCTCGCCAGCGCTAGAGCTGGTAGCACCTGCAACGGCGATTGCATTTTCTTGCAAATTGGGGTTGACAGAACTCCGCCGTCCGGTAAGACTACCGCGCCATAAAGGGTGAACCTCAGCTTGAGTCTGAGGTGATCCAGTCCAATAAGGGCGCCTCGGGGGAGGTAAGCGGCGCCACGACCCTTCGTTCTCACAAGGAGAAGGATCTGTGGCTCTATCTACGCCTACGCAGGAACTGCGTCTCCCGACCGGACGCCTCAACGGCTCCCTGCGGGCCGAACCTAACTCTCAACCTGAGCTTGATGACCACTACCTGGTCGCCCTCGCCAAGGACGGCCGCACCGACGCCTACGACGCGATCGTCCGTCGCTACCGCGGCTTCGTTCGTCTGAAGGCGTCGTCCTACTTCCTCCTGGGGGGAGAGAGCGACGATCTGATCCAGGAAGGCCTGCTCGGCCTCTACAAGGCCGTCCGCGACTACCGCAGCGATCGCGAGTCGAGCTTCCGCAGCTTCGCCGAGCTCTGCATCACCCGCCAGATCATCACCGCGGTCAAGACGGCGACCCGCAACAAGCACACGCCGCTCAACCAGTACGTCTCCTTCAGCCAGACCCCGGCGGCCGCCGGCGACTCCGACACCACCCTCGACGAGATCCTCCCCGGCCCCAGCGTCGCCGATCCCGTCAACCAGGTGATCGCCAGCGAAGAGTTGGAGAGCCTCGTCTCCTGCCTCTCCGGCACCACCGGCGTCCTCTCCGACCTCGAGAGCAGCGTCCTCTCCCTCTACCTCGACGGCCACTCCTACGAGGCCACCGCCGAGCGCCTCGAGTGCGACACCAAGACCGTCGACAACGCCCTCCAGCGCGTCAAGCGCAAGGTTGCGACCCACCTGGCCTCCCGGGAGGTTCCCGCGTAGCGTTTCTACGCGCGTTGGAGAGCAGGACCGACCCGGGACAGCA
>DASVWY010000078.1:0-18428 GCA_036392975.1 Solirubrobacterales bacterium
TTAACCACCCATATGGTGGGTTAACTCCCGGCACGTCCCCTGGGCGGCCGAGTTAGGCGGGAGCGCCAGTTGCCTCGACCGGCCGGCCTTCGGCCTGCCAGCCGGCGACGCCGCCGCGGGCTACGTGGACGACCGGCTCGAAGCCCTCGCGCTGGAGGATCGAGGCGGCGAGGCCGCTGCGGGCGCCCGCCTTGCAGATCGTCGCGATCGGCCGCTCGCGCGGCAGCTCGTCGAGGCGCTGCGGGAGGTCGCCGAAGGGGATGTGGAGTGAGCCGGGAATGTGGCCGGCGTCGAACTCGGCCGGGCGGCGGACGTCGAGGACGAGCGGCGGCTCAGCCTCGGTGCCGGCGGCCCGCTCCGCCCCGTCGAGCCGTTCCGCCAACTCCTTCGGTCCCACCGCCTCGATCCGCTGCACCGGGCGTTCCTCCGCACGCCAGGCGGACATGCCGCCGCCGAGGAAGCCGCGCACGCGCAGGCCGACCGCGGCCAGCAGCTCGGCAGCGGCGAGCTCGTTGCCGTCGGAAGCGGCGACGATGACAACTTCGGCCTCGGGCGGCACGACCTGGGCGACCTTGGTCGCGAAGCCGGTGTCGTAGG
Source organism: Solirubrobacterales bacterium (assembly GCA_036392975.1). Classification (GTDB taxonomy): domain Bacteria; phylum Actinomycetota; class Thermoleophilia; order Solirubrobacterales; family 70-9; genus VRUE01. The sequence goes on from DASVWY010000078.1 coordinate 598, forward strand.
CGGAGGCGCTGATCGCGCCGGGGATGTGCGCCTCGTCGAACTGCTCGTTGGTGCGCGAGTCGACGGCCAGCGCCCCTTCGGCGATCGCCGCCTCGAAGCCGCGCGGCGCCAGCCGGGCCGGCGCCCCGATCGCCTCGACCAGCGGCCCGCGGTTGAGGGCGACGATGTGCTCGACGTTGGGCGGCCGGTCGCCGATGCTCGAGACCGCGTCCTCGACGAACTCGGCCTCGTCGCTGAAAGCCAGCGCCCTGTTGTGGCGGCGCTCGAAACCGATCGTCGAGGACGTCTTGTGGTCGATGCCGGAGCTGCCGCAGAGCGAGCCGCCGAGGTGGCCGGGCCAGACCTCGACCTCGTCGGGCAGCGCCAGCAGGCGCTCGTGCAGCGAGCGGAAGATGTCGACCGCGCCCTCGCGCGGCTCGACGGCGAGGTCGGGGCGGGCGACGTCGCCGACGAACAGCGAGTCGCCGGTCAGCACCGCGACCGGGTCGCCCTCGCGGCTCGGATCGCGCAGGAGAAAGGAGGTGTGCTCGGGCCGGTGGCCGGGCGTGTGGAGCGCCTCGATCGCCACCGCCTCGCCCAGCCTCAGCGTCCAGCCGTCGGCGAACGGCTCGTGTTCGTACTCGGCCCCGGCCAGCTCACTGACGTGGATCGTGGCGCCGCTCGCCCGCGCCAGCCGCCCGTGGCCGGAAACATGGTCGGCGTGGTTGTGGGTCTCCAGCACATGCTCGATGCGGACGCCGTGCAGGCGGCTCAGCTGCAGGTAGGGGTCGATGTCCCACTGGGGATCGACCACCGCGGCGACTCCCGAGCCCGGATCGCCGACCAGGTACGACGCGCAACCGAGGTCCTCGTGGATGATCTGCCTGAAGAGCATGTCGATCGACCGGCGACCCTCGAGCCGTCGAGGGGTTACCGTTCGCCCAGGGTAGCGGCAGAGGAAGGAGCTGCATGAGCGGCAACGAGGAAACGGTCCTGGAGCGCGAGCTGAACGAGCTGCTCGACGTCGAGCGCTTCGAGCCGCCGCCGGCCTTTCGCGAGGCAGCGCTGCTGGGCGACCCGGCCGTCTACGAGGAGGCCGCCGCCGACCCCGAGGCCTGGTGGCTGCGGCAGGCGCGCGAGCTGCTGGACTGGGTCGAGCCGCCGAGCCAGGGTCTCGACGCGTCCAACCCGCCCTTCTACAAGTGGTTCGCCGACGGACGGCTGAACGCCTGCGCCAACTGCCTCGACCGCCACGTCGAGGCGGGGCGCGGCGAGCGTGTCGCCTACCGCTGGCGCGGCGAGGAGGGGGAGGAGCGCGACCTCACCTACGCCGAGCTGCTGGCCGACACCCAGCGCTTCGCCAGCGCTCTCCGCGACCACGGAATCGGCAAGGGCGACGTGGTCGGCATCTACCTGCCGATGATCCCCGAGGTGGTCGTCGCGATGCTCGCCTGCGCCCGCATCGGCGCCGTCCACAACGTCGTCTTCGGTGGCTTCTCGGCCGAGGCGGTGCGGGAGCGGATGGAGTTCTCGGAGGCCAAGGCGCTGGTGACGGTCGACGGCGCCCGCCGCAAGGGCGCGACCGCGGCGGTCAAGGCGCGGGTCGACGAGGTCATCGACGGCGTCGGCTCGATCGAGACGATCTTCGTCGTCCGCTCCACCGGCGCGGCGTGCGAGATGCGGGAGGGACGCGACGTCTGGTTCGAGGAGGCGATGGCCGCCGCCGCGGCCGAGTGCCCGCCGGAGCCGATGGGCGCCGAGGACCCGCTCTTCATCCTCTACACCTCCGGCTCGACCGCGAAGCCGAAGGGCATCCTCCACACCACCGGCGGCTACCTGACCGGTGTCGCCTGGACCCACCGCCACGTCTTCGACCTCGAGCCAGAGCAGGACGTCTACTGGTGCGCGGCCGACGTCGGCTGGGTCACCGGCCACTCCTACATCGTCTACGGGCCGCTCGCCAACGGCGCCACCAGCGTCATGTACGAGGGAGCGCCCGACTATCCGGCCAAGGACGTCTGGTGGGAGATCGTCGAGCGCTGCGGGGTGACGATCTTCTACACCGCCCCGACCGCGATCCGCGCCTGCATGAAGTGGGGGGCGCAGCACCCGGAAGCCCACGACCTCTCCTCGCTGCGCCTGCTCGGCTCGGTTGGCGAGCCGATCAACCCCAAGGCCTGGCTCTGGTACCACAAGGTCATCGGCGCGGAGAGGTGCCCCGTAGTCGACACCTGGTGGCAGACCGAGACCGGCCACATCATGATCTCGCCGCTGCCGGGGATCGTCGCCACCAAGCCGGGTTCGGCGACGCGGGCGCTGCCGGGCATCGACGCCGCGGTCTACGACGAGGCCGGCGAGCCGGTCTCCGAGCGCGAGGGGCTGCTGGTCCTGCGCCGTCCCTGGCCCGGGATGCTGCGCACGCTCTACCGCGAGGAGCAGCGCTTCATCGAGACCTACTTCGAGCGCTTCGGCCGCGACACCTACCTTGTCGGCGACGCCGCCCGTCGCGACTCCGACGGCTACTTCTGGGTGCTGGGCCGGATCGACGACGTGATCAACGTTTCCGGCCACCGGCTCTCGACCGCCGAGGTCGAGTCGGCGATCGTCGCCCACCCCAAAGTCGCCGAGGCAGCGGTGATCGGCCAGAGCGACGAGCAGACCGGCCAGGCGATCTGCGCCTTCGTCACGCTCGAAGGCGACCTCGCCGGGGGCGACGGGATGGTCGAGGAGCTGCGCGACCACGTCGCAGCGCGGATCGGCAAACTGGCGCGGCCGAAGCGGGTGATCTGGTCCGGCGACCTGCCCAAGACCCGCTCCGGCAAGATCATGCGCCGCCTCCTGCGCGACATCGCCGAGGGCCGCGAGCTGGGCGACGTCACCACCTTGCGCGACCCCGACGTGATGCAGGAGCTGGAGCGCAAGATCGCCGCCCGTCGCGACTCCGAAGGCTGAACCCCACGTCCGGTTCAGCGCGGGGTGCGCCGGTCGACCATTCGCTCGACGGCGATCTCCAGCGCCGCCAGCTGCTCGCGCACGGCGTGCAGCTCGCGCAGCGCCACGGCCTCGGCCGATAGCTGCTCGGCCTCCAGCTCCGCCTCGACTTCGGCGATTTCGGGACCGAGGAACCGCTGCGCGATGGCGCCGGTGAGCAGGGCGACGAAGCCGATGCCGACGATCAGGATCACCGCCGAGATCATCTCGCCACCGGTCGTCGTGGGCTGGATGTCCGAGCCGAGGGTGGTCATCGTCGTGATCGCCCAGTAGAAGCTTTCCCAAGCGTTGAGGTCATGGTCCGGCTGCTCCAAGGCGGCGAAGAGAGTGCCTCCTCCGATGATGGTCAGGATCGCCAGCAACGCCGCGTAGCGCAGACCCTCGAGCGAGAAGACCTCGCGGGAAAGCCGCGCGACTCGCAGCAAGCGGAGAAGGCGGAGGAGGCGCAGGACGCGGAAGCTCTGCATACCGGCCGGCAGGACCGGGGGCGTCAGCAGCACGATCGCCAGCTCGAGGGGATTGTGGCGCAGCCAGGCCCGGCGATCGGGCACCACCGCCAGCATCACCACCAGCTCGATCGCGAAGGCGATCCAGGTGCCCCAGTTGAGGAGGATTGCGATCTCCTCCAGGGTTCCTCCTGGCGAGGACTCGGCGATCGCCACCATCGGCAACGTCAACGCCGCCGCGATCAGCATCGGCGTATTGAGCGCTTCCGCGACCCGCGTGCTGCGCGCGTCCATGCCTGGCTTGTAGAGCGGCAGCCGCTGTGCCTGGGGGTCCGGATCTGCGCTCATCCGCGTCTCTTCGACACAGGTCCCCCGTCGCCTACCCCGCACCTGCTCTTCCGGTGTTCGAAATCCCCCGTATACGTGGAAAAGGCACACCGGAAGGGTAGTTTGCTAAGCTAATTATCAAGGCTAAGCAATGACGGAGATCGCACCCGACACTGCGCTCACCGACGCCGCTGCGCGGCTGCGGCTGGCGATCGTGCGGACTGCGCGGCGGTTGCGGCAGGAGGCGGCCGGGGCGGGGGGCGCGGAGCTGACGCCGACCGCGGCCTCGGCACTGGCGACGGTCGAGCGGCACGGGCCGCTGACGCCCAGCGAGCTGGCCGAGATCGAGCGGGTGAAGCGACCGACCGCGACCCGGACCCTCGGCCTCCTGACCGAGGCCGGACTGATCGACCGCGCTCCCGACCCCGACGACGGCCGCAGCGCCCTGGTCAGCGTCAGCGCCGCCGGGCGCGAGCGGCTGCGCCGCCTGCGCGGCCGCAAGAACGCCTACCTGGCGCGCCGCATGCGCGATCTGCCCGGCGAGGAGGTGGCGACGCTCGAGCGCGCCGCCTCGATCCTCGAGCGGATACTGGAGGAGAAACGTGGCTGAGCCTCTGCGGGCAAGGCATGCACCGGCAGTTGGGCCGCGGCTGTGAGCGCCGCGCTCGGGCGCAGCCTCGACTCGCTTGCGGTCCCCAACTACCGGCGCTACTTCACCGGCCAGATCGTCTCCGTCTCCGGCAACTGGATGCAGATGGTCGCCGAGGTCTGGCTGATCCTCGAGCTGACCGACAGCGGCGTCGCGGTCGGGATGACGACGGCGCTGCAGTTCCTGCCGATCCTCCTTTTCGGCGCCTGGGGCGGCGTCCTCGCCGACCGCTTTGCGAAGCGGCGGCTGCTGATGGTGACGCAGGCGCTGATGGCGCTGCCGGCCGTCGCCCTGTTCGCCGTGACCGTGAGCGGCGTCGTCGTCCCCTGGATGGTCTTCGTCCTCGTCTTCATCCGCGGCACCGTCAACGCCGCCGACAACCCGACCCGGCAGAGCTTCGCGATCGAGATGGTCGGCCCGGAGCGCGTCGTCAACGCGGTCAGCCTCAACACCGTCCTCATCCACGCCTCGCGGCTGATCGGTCCGGCGGTCGCGGCGGTGCTGATCGCCCTCGTTGGCGTTGCCGCCTGCTTCGCCCTCAACATCCTCACCTTCGCGGCGATGGTCTTCGCCCTCTGGCGGATGGACCCGGCGCAGCTGCGGACGCCGCCGCGCAGCGGGCGCGAGCGCGGGGCGGTGCGCGCCGCGTTGCGCCACGTGCGCCGCACGCCCGAGCTGGCGGTGCCGCTGGGGTTGATGGCGCTGGTCGGAACCTTCGGCTTCAACTTCCAGGTCGTCCTGCCGCTCTTGGCCCGTTTCAGCTTCGACGGCGGCGCCTCCGCCTACGCGCTGCTGGTCGCCGCGATGGGCGCCGGCTCGGTCGTCGGCGCCCTCGTCACCGGCGCCCACGGCCGCACCGACGGTCGCCTGATCGCCGGCGCCGCGCTCGCCTTCGGCGTCCTCGCCCTGCTGGCGGCGGCGATGCCGAGCCTGGCGCTGGAGATCCCGCTCGTCGCCCTGCTCGGGGCCTCGGCCGTCACCTTCGGGGCGGCGATCAACGCGTCGTTGCAGCTCTCGGTCGAGCCGCAGATGCGCGGGCGGGTGATGGCCCTCTACTCGGTCGTCTTCCTCGGCTCGACCCCGATCGGCGGCCCACTCGCCGGCTGGCTCGCCGAGACCTACGACCCACGCGTCGCCCTCGTGCTCGCCGCGATCGCCGGCCTGGCCGCCGCCTGGGCGGCGTGGGCGACGCTCGACCGCGACCGGGCGGCTCAGCCGATGCCGAGCCGGCGCGCCCGCTCGGCCGCCTGAGCGACGACCTCCGCGGCGCCCGCGATCTCGCCGTCCCTCATCAGCACCCGGCCGGCGACGACGGTGGTATCGACCACCGAACCGCTGGCGGCGTAGACGAGGTCCGAGGCGAGGTCCCCGAGCGCCGTCTCGTGGGCGTCACGACGCAGGAGGAGGAAGTCCGCCGGGGCGCCGGGGGTCAGCGGTGCTGCGGCCGCCCCAACCTCGTCGCGAGCGTCCCTCAGCAGCGGCGCGCGAGCCCCGGTCGCGACCTCCCACGCCTCGGCGGCGGGGAGCACGGTTGCGTCACCGGCGGAGTGGCGTTGGATCAGCGCGAAGGTCTTCAGGTCGGCGAGCAGGTCGAGCGAGTCGTTGGAGCCGGCGCCGTCGGTGCCGAGCCCGACCGCGACGCCCGCGTCCCGTGCCGCCGGATAAGGAAAGACACCGCCCACCGCCAGCTTCATGTTCGCGACCGGGTTGGTGACGAGGGTGCAGCCGCGGGCGGCGATCAGCTCCAGCTCCTCGCGGTCGAGCCAGACGCCGTGGGCGAGGACGGTCCGCTCGCCGAGCAGCCCGAGCCGGTCGAGGTAGACGGCGGGCCGGGCGCCGTGCGCCTCGAGGCAGTCGCTCACCTCATGCTCGGTCTCGGCGAGGTGGATGTGGACGGGCAAGCCGCGCTCGGCCGCCTGCTCGGCGGTCCAGCGCAGCAGCTCCTCGCTGACGGTGTAGATCGAGTGGGGGGCGAGGGACCGCTCGATGGTCGGTCCGCAGCCGTCGAGCTCGTCGAGCTCTTCCAGCACCCTCGCCTGCGTCGCCGCCGTCTCGCCGTCGGCGTCGAACAGCGGCCCGCCGATCGTCGCCCGCAGCCCTGCGTCGGCGACCGCCCGGGCGGTGGCGGCGGGCTGCCAGTACATGTCCCAGAAGCGGGCGGTGCCGGTGCGGATCATCTCCAGGCAGGCCAGCCGCGTGCCCCAGTAGACGTCGTCGGCGTCGAGCCTCGCCTCGACCGGCCAGACCACCTCGCGCAGCCAGCGCATCAGCGGCAGGTCGCCGCCGTGGCCGCGGAACAGCGTCATCGCCGCGTGCGTGTGACCGTTGACCAAGGCAGCGACGAGCGCCGCCCCGCCGGCGTCGATCGTCTCGTCGCCCGGCTGCGGGACGACCTCGGCGCCAATCGCCGCGATCGCCCCCTCCTCGCACCGCACCCCGACGGTCTCGCCGTTCAGCACCGCCCCGATCACGGTCAGCCGACTCACCGGCCGGCCCTCCCAGACGTGCCGCAGCTTAGGTACCCATAGCGTCCTCTAAAACGCGGCACGTCACTCATGCGGTGAGCGTTGGGAGGGTGGCGGCGAGCGCGTCGCGCAGGCGGGCGGCGTTCGCGGCCCGGTCGCGTTCGAGCTCCTCCGGGCTGAGCGGGCGGGCGCCGATTCCGTTCGCCATGTTGTCGACCATGCAGACCGCCGCGTAGCGCAGGCCGAGCTCGCCGGCGACGACGCACTCCGAGGCCAGGGTCATGCCGACCAGATCGGCGTGGGCGGCGATCAGGCGGATCTCGGCCGGGGTCTCGAAGCGGGGGCCGTTGGTCTGCCAGTAGACGCCGCCGTCGCCGAGCGAGCCGGCGTCGCTCGCCTTCCAGGCGGCAAGGATCTCGGCGCGCCAGCCGGGGTCGAAGCCCGGCATCGCGTGGCCGCGGGCATCGTCGAAGGTCGTCACCAGCGTCTGCAGGGCGATGAAGTCGTCGGGACAGACCAGGGCGCCGACCTCGAGCTCGGCCCGCAGCGATCCGACCGACCCCACCGCCAGCACCCGGTCGCAGCCAACCTCCGCCAGCGAGCGCAGATTGCCGGCATGGTCGATCCGGTGCGGCAGCGTGTAGGTCTCGGCGCCGTGGCGCTTCAGCACCAGCGCGCCGTTTGCTTCGGCCGCCGCCGCGATCTCGCCGCCGCCGGGGCCGACGGCGTTGCTTCCGAGGATCACGGCGAGATGTCCCATCGCGGCGATCCTATGCCGAGGCTTGCCCTATCGTGCCGCCATGGCCGATCGCCCGTCGGGGAGAGAAGAGAGCGAGGGGGAACGCCTCGACCGCAACCTGGCCGAGCTGCTGCAGGAGCTGCGGGTGGCGCTGCCCGGCGTCCAGGTCCTCTTCGCCTTCCTGCTCGCCGTCCCCTTCCAGAACGGCTTCAAGGAAATCACCGCCTTCCAGGAGAAGGTCTTCTTCATGACCCTGCTCTGCACCGCGATCTCGGCGGCGCTGCTGATCTCGCCGACGGCCTACCACCGGATGACCTTCCGCCGTCAGCAGAAGAAGCACCTGCTCTTCGTCGCCAACCGCCTCGCGATCGCCGGCATGGGTTTCCTGGCGCTGGCGATGACCGGCGCGATCATGCTGATCACCGACGTTCTCTACGGCACCCTCGCCACCGCTGTCTTCAGCGCCGCGGCGCTGACGATGTTCGCCGTGTTCTGGGGATTGCTGCCGCTGCAGCGGCGGCTCCGCTCCGAGGAGCAGAGCTAGCCTCCGTACGAGGCGCGGGCCTCGGCCGCGCGCTGACCCCAGAGGCCGGTCATCTCGTCGGCGAAGCGATCGACCAGCGGCACGCCCGGGGATTCGTTGAAGAGCATTTCCAGGTCCAGCTCCCAGACGTAGATCTTGAGGTCGAGCGAGACCGGCAGCGCCGCGTCGACGTCCTCGCCCTCGATGTCATAGGCCTCGCGCAGCACTTCGACGTTGGCCATCTTGTCGGCGGTGAAGATCGCCCGCGCATCGGGCCCCGCCGCGGCGACCCGCCTGCGGTGCTCCTCCTTGCGGTCCTGGTAGCGCTCGATCGTCTCCTCTTCGGTCATCGCCGCGACGAGGCCGGCGACCCGCTCGCCGAAGCGCCGCTCCAGCTCGGCGTGCGCGACCTCGGCGTGCTCGACGACGTCGTGCAGCAGCGCGGCGGCGAGAACCTCCTCGCCGAATCCCTCCTCGGCCAACCGCTCGGCGACCGCCAGCGGATGCTCGATGAACGGGATCTCGCCGCTCCCCGTCTCGCGTACGTCCCCCTCGTGGGCGTCGCGGGAAAACGACAGGGCTTCGCGGACCAGGTTTGAACTCTCTGCCTCCGCGTCGATCCGGGGACTGGAAGACATCCCTCGACCAGAGTAGCGAGATCGGACAAGAAAAGCATCTCAATCGTACCGATTTAGGACAAACGCAGTACTTAGAGTGCCGGCACCGCGCTCAGGGGCTCTGGTCGCACCTCGTACTCGGCCCCCTCGACCGCCAGCTCGACCGCATCCGGGCGGCCACCGATGGCCTCCCAGCGTTCCCGCGCTTCGGCTTCGATCCGGTCGAGCCGATCGTCGGAATGCAGCGGATCGTGGTGGAAGAGGACGGTGCGCGCGGCTCCCGTGCGGCGGGCGAAGGCGAGCGAGTGCGAGAGCGAGGAGTGGCCCCAGCCGATGTGATCGGGGTACTCCGCATCCGCGTACTGGCCGTCGTGGATCAGCAGCGAGGCGTCGTGGGCGAGAGCGAAGCCGGAGATCCAGTCCTCCGGGAGCGTCTCGAGGTCGGCCCCCAGGGCCGGCTCGTGGTCGGGGATGTAGGCGAGCGAGTCCTCGCCGTCGTCGATCCGGTAGCCGAGGGTCGGGCCGCGGTGGGCGACCGAGGCGGCCCGGATCCGTGCCGGGCCGATCTCCCACTCGGTCTCCGGCGTGTGGCGGAAGGAGACGTCGCAGGGCAGCTCCCGCACCTCGACCGGGGAGAGCGGGGCGGAGATATAGCGGGCGATGCGGTCGCGCAGAGACGCCTCGGGCGAGGCCGGTCCCCAGATCACGATCTCGGTCTGCGCCCGGAAGGCCGGCGCGAAGAAGACCAGGCCCTGGATGTGGTCGAGGTGGAGGTGGGTGAGGAGGATGTGGAGCCGGGTCGGTTCGGCGGAGAGGGAGAGGCCGAGGTTGCGGATGCCGGTGCCGGCGTCGAGGGCGAGCAGCGAGCCGTCGGAGAGGGTGACCCCGACACAGGAGGTGTTGCCGCCGTAGCGGATCGTCTCCGGCCCGGGAGAGGGGACCGAGCCGCGCGTGCCCCAGAGCTTGACCTTCATTCCGGCCCCCCGGCCCCGTTCGTGGAGTTCGGCCAGAAGACCGCGATGGCGCCGCGGGTGCCGTGGGCGGTGAGGATCGGGAAGGCCGAGGCCTCGACGGTATGACGGGTGCCGTCGGTCGAGCAGATGTCGAAGCTGGCGTGGGCCGGCCGGCCGTTGCGGACCGCGACCACCAACGGCAGCTCGTCGTAGGGGATCGGCTCGCCGTTCTCGTCGAAGGGCCCGAACATCGAGCCCCACTCCTGCGGGCCGACGGTCCCGACCTCCTCGAAGCGTTTGCCCAGCAGCATCCCCGCCGCCTCGTTGTAGAAGACCAGGAGGCCACCCTCGTCGACCAGGAATGCCGGCGTCGAGAGCGCCGACATCAGGTTGCGGGCGAGGATCAGCTCGAGGGGCTTCTGGGTCTGGGACACTGAGGACACTCTAGTTCGTTGGAATCGGCACGATATTCTCGATCCGGCATGGCAGCCGGGTTGCGGACTACCCCCGCGCGTCCCGCCGAGAAACCATCCCAGCCGGGACAACCCCCACTGCGTGACTTTCATCACTTAGATGCGTCAGAAAAGTTACATTCGTCGCACCACTCGTGTGAAGCGTTCTGTCTACGCTCCTGCCATCATGTATCGCATGAGCGACAGCTGGACCGACGGGCGCCTCGACGACTTCGCCAAGCACGTCGACCAACGGTTCGATGTCGTCGACAGGCGCTTCGACGATGTGGAGCGCCGGATGAAAGACGGCTTCGATCGGGTTGACGCCGACATGCGCGAAATGCGGAAGGATCTGAGCGCGAAGTTCGATGGGCTGCAGCGCACTCTGCTGCTGACCAATGGTGCGATCGTCGCCGCCCTGATCGGCGTGATCGCGACCCAGGTGTAGCCGCTTTACAGCGACGCGAGCAGCAGCTCGCTCAGCTCGGGCTCCAGGTCGCGGAGCCGCTGCGGATCGCCATCTGTGGCGCGGGCGGCGACGAGCGCCATCGCAGCGCCGATCAACCGCCGCTCGAGCCCTGGGAGCGGGGTGGCTCCGCCCGGCTCGAGGACGTCACGCAGCATCGCCCCGAGGCGCTCGACCAGATCGCGGCGCGCTGCCGCGAGCGCTGCGATCTGGGGCGGCGGCTCGGCGCTGAGCAGGCGGGCCACGGCCGGCTCGCCGGCGAGGAAGTCGATGGCACCGCCGATGCCGGCGCGTGCCCGGCCGAGTCGATTCTGTTCGTCGATCGCGGCGCAGGCGCCTTCGATCCGGCCACAGAGGAAACCCGCCTCGGTTTCGTAGGCCGCCAGCAGGCACGCCCAGAGGTCCTCGAAGTGCTGGTAGAAGGTGCGACTCGAGACGCCGGCCAGCTCGGTGACTCGGGCGGCGGTGAGGCGGCCGTATCCCTGCTCGGCCAGCGCCGTGGCGGCGGCTTCGAGCAGGCGCTGGCGCTGATGCGTTCTGACCAACTGCGCGGGCAGCCCGTGACGACCGGGCGGCAGTCGCACCGGCGCCATCGCCAGCTCGGGCAGGCGGGGCTCGGGGGTGCTGGCGACGAGTCGCAGTCGGGTCATCCGGCTTCCCCCGCGAGCTTGGCTCGATCGCGCTCCAGCATGATGCTGGCCTCCTCGAAGGCGGCTTCCGCCGCCTCCTTGCCGAAGTAGGAGCCGGCCGCGAGGTGCATCAGCTCCGGCAGCGCGTCCCAGATCCGCGCCGGGTCGCCGGCCGTCAGCGCCTCGCAGATGCACGACTCGATGCCGCCGACGACGAAGATCCCGGTCGCGTCCGGCGGCGCCCGCACGGGCTCGATCTCGACCCGGGCACTGTCCAGCGCCGCCGCCGCCCGCTCCACCGCCGCCTCGTGGCGGGACAGGGCCGGCTCGCCGGCGATCTGGACCTCGACGAAGAGGGCCCGCGCGATCGCCGGTCGGCCGCTGACGAAACGGAAGAGCTCGACCAGCGCCGCCCGCACGCCGGCCCCCCAGCTCGGCGCGCCGGCCGCCGCCTCCAGCAGGTCGACGCAGAGCCGGTCGACCCAGGCGGCGTAGGCCTGCGCGAAGCAGTCCTCCTTGCTCTCGAAGTGGCGGTAGAACTGCGCCCGGTGGCCGCCGCTGTGCTCGAGGATCGCGCGGACGGAGGCCTCCCGGTAGCCGGCTTCGCCGACGGCGATCAGCGCCCCTTCCATCGCCCCCTGCCGCACCTCCGCGTCGGAGACGCCACCGCCGTTTGAGGCCATCGCCTCTCGTGCTGGTAGGGCATCGGCTGACATCAGCCCTATAAAAACTACTCCTTTTTTGCCAGATATGAAATCTTTTTGAAGTCGGCTACCCTCGACCCATGCAGTACCTCTCGCAGCGACTCGCCTCGAAGCCGGCGAAGGCGCCGGGAGTGGGGCCGCCCAGCGGCAGCCTCGGCGCCGATCAGCGGCGGCGGATCCTCGACGCCGCAGAGCGCCTGGTCGGCGAGCGCGGCTGCGGCGGCACCTCGATCGAAGCGATCGTCAAGGCCGCCGGTGTCTCCTCGGTGACGTTCTACGAGCACTTCGCGGACAAGGAAGCCTGCTTCGTCGCCGCCTTCGACCGCGCGGTGGTGGAGGCCGGGGCGGAGCTGAGTGCGGCGGGGACGGGGGAGGGGGGATGGGCCGATCGAGTACGCGCCGTCCTCGCCGCCCTGCTGGCGGCGGTCGCGGCCGAGCCGGACCGGGCGCGGCTCTGCCTGGTCGAGGCACAGACCGGGGGCCAGCTGCTGAGTGCGCGCTACGACGCCACCGTCGACGCGGCGGCCTCGAGGCTGCGCCAGGGCCGCCTGCTCGCCACCGCCCCCCGCGACCTGCCCGGCACGGTCGAGGAAGCCGCGGTCGGCGGCATCGCTTGGCTGCTGCGCCGGCGGATCGAGAGGGGGGAGGCCGAGACCGTGGGGGAGCTCTTGCCGAAGCTGGTCGAGATTGCCCTCTCCCCCTACCAGGGCGTCGCCGAAACGCCGACAGCCGCCGATGGCTGAGGCGGCTTCACGCAGCGGTGGGGCCTTGGACGCGGCGCGGCTGCCGCCGGGCCGCCACGGCCTGCCGCGCACCTACGTCGCCGAGAACCAGCGCGAACGGCTGCTCAACGGCGTCGTCGAGGCGGTCGCCGAGCACGGTTACGAGGCGACCACCATCGGCCGCATAGTCGAGGCGGCGAGGATCTCCCGCCGCACCTTCTACGAGTACTTCGCCGGCAAGGAGGAGTGCTTCCTCGCGGCCTACGAGATGGTCGACGCGCATGTGCGTGACGCGATGCTCACCGCGCCCGGCGCCGCCAAGCCCTGGCCGGATCGCATCCGCTCCCGGCTTGCCGCCCTGCTCGATGCCCTCTCGCGCGACCCCGCGGTCGCCCGCTTCTACCTGGTCGAGCCGCTCGCCGCGGGCGGCGCCGTGGCCGCCCGCTACCGCGACGCGATGCAGCTGCTCGCCGAGACCCTGCGCCCCGAGCCGGAGCCAACCGGCCACGACATAGAAGTACGCGACCAGGCCCTGATCGGCGGCGTTGCGACCCTGATCGTCCGTCGCCTCAACGCTGGCGCCGGCGATCGTCTCCCCGAGCTCCTACCGGACCTGGTCGAGCTCGTCCTCGCGCCCTACCTGGGCCGCGAAGAGGCCCAACGCCTCGCCCGCACTGCGGCATAGCGGCAGCCCTTCTCCGCCCGCTACGCGGCCTTCAAGAGCCGCTCGCCTTCGCATGAAAAACATCTCCTTGCATTTGTAAACCAAATCTTTTATGCTGCCGACAGCGCCGCCTCAGGGAGCGGCAGGACACAGGGAAAACCGAGCACCGGGAGGGCCGCACAGGGAGCGGCCGGCAGAGGGGCTCACGGGACAAGGAGAAGAGATTTCGATGCTCTCGCTACGCAACCGCTTCGGGATACCGGGCGTGATCTCCGTGATCGCCCTCGTCTTCGCGATGCTCGGCGGCGCCTACGCCGCCAACAACTCCTCCAACAGCTCCAAGGCAAGCGCCTCGGCGGTCAAAAAAGGCCCAAGGGGGCCGGTCAAAAAAGGCCCAAGGGGGCCCAGAGGACCCAAAGGCGCGACCGGCCCGGCCGGACCCGCCGGAGCGCAGGGCCCGGCCGGTCCCGCTGGCGCCAAAGGCGACACCGGCGCCCAGGGCCCCGAAGGCAAAGAAGGCCCGCAAGGAGAAAAAGGAGAAAAAGGCGCGAAAGGGGACAAAGGGGACAAAGGGGACAAAGGCGACCCCTGGAGCGTCGGCGGCACCCTGCCCGTGGGGGCGACCGAGACCGGCGTCTTCCTGGTCGGCGACGGCAAAGCACCCTGCGGATTCGGCGGATGCATTACCCCGCCGGTCGGCATCTCCTTCTCGATCCCGCTCGCCGCGGCGCTCGACGGCGTCCACGTCCGCCAGGTGTTCGCCAACGGCAAAGAATTCGATCCCGCGACCGAATCCGAAGTGACGCCGGTCAACTGCACCGGCAGCGTCGCCTCGCCGACCGCGGCATCAGGGTTCCTCTGCCTCTACATCGGCTCCTCGCAGGGCACGTTCTTCGCCCTTATCTCAGAAAAGCTCAGTGCCGCGGCCGAAGGCGCGGACAAGAGCGGGGCCAAGCTGATCGCAATCGGCGGCGCGGAAGCGGTGAAAGCCCAAGGCGCCTGGGCGGTGACCGGGTGATCGCGCCCTAGGCCCAAACACACACAACCCTCAGGACAAAGGCCAAGGGAAGGACGGAAAGTTGACCCAGCCAGCACTCACCCCGCAGGCGGGCAGGTCGGCCCGGCGTACCGCTCGCAAGAGGACTCTCGCGGCCGGCCTGCTCGCCCTGGCTCTGCTTCCCGTCCTTCCGGCCTCGGCGGGCGCCGCCGCCCCTCCCCAGCTCTGGCAGACGGGCGAAACGGGCTCCGGCGCCGGCCAGACCGACATTCCCCGCGGCATCGCCGCCAACTCCAACAACGGCCACGTCTTCGTCTCCGACCAGCGCAACCGCCGTATCGTCGAGCTCAACGCCCTCGGCCAGTTCGTCAGGGCCTGGGGCCGGGACGTCGTCGCCTCTGGCCCCGGCGAGAGCGGCAGCGGCTTTGAGATCTGCGAGGCCGAAGACGGCGATACATGCAAGAAAGGGATCGACGGGACCGGCGCCGGCCAGTTCGGCGAATTCGGGCCCCAGGGCCTCGCCCTCGACAGCGCCGGCAACGTCTACGTCGTCGATTTCGCCAACCTGCGCGTCGAGAAGTTCGACTCCGAAGGCCACTTCCTGCTGATGTTCGGCGGCGAAGTCAACAAAACCAAGAGCGAAGAAGTCGGCTCCACCGAAGCCCAGCGCAACCTCTGCACCGCCGCCTCCGGCGACGTCTGCCAGGTCGGCGCCGCAGGCAGCGGCAATGGCCAGTTCGACTGGAGCTTTTTTGACGTCGGCAGCTTCATCGCGATCGACTCGGGCGGCACGTCGACCACCGCCGACGACAAAGTCCACGTCGGCGACCGGGACCGCATCCAGCGCTTCGACGCCGGCGGCGCCTACCAGGGGGAGATCTCCCTGCCCGGCAAAATCGTTCGATCGCTCGCCGTCGACGCCGCCGGCAACCTCTACGCCGGCTACTACAGCAAAAGCGGTATCCACAAACTCAGCCCCAGCGGCGAACCGCTCTCTCCCAGTTTCAAATTCCCCAAAGTTGGTGTCTCCGAACAAGAACCGATTCCGACGGCCGTTGCAGTCGACGCCGCCGGCCACGTCTTCGCCTTCGGGTTCACCCAGGTCCCGGGAGGGGGTGGGTCGGTCCCGCTCGACCCGATCTTCGAGTTCGACCCGAGCGGCCAAGTGGTTGCCAACTTCGGTATCGAAGAATTCGTGGGATCGACCGGCCTGGCGACCAACCTCTGCGAAGGCAGCGAAGCCCCCGGCGACCTCTACGTCACCAACATAGACGGGCTGATCAACACCCCGGACGGTCCAATCGCAACCAAAGCCTTCGTGCGCGCCTACGGCACCGCGCCGAGCGGCTGCTTCAACGCCGACACGGGAACCGCCTCCAACGTCGAAGAAGAAGCAGCGACCCTGAACGGCACCGTCAACCCGAAGGGCACGCCGGTGAGCGAATGCCGCTTTGAATATGGCCTCTCTGCAACTCCCTACGAACAAACCGTCCCCTGCGTGGAGAGCTCCGGGGAAATCGGCACCGGCACCAAACCCGTGCCGGTCCACGCCGACATCGGCGGCCTCGATGCTGGAACCGTCTACCACTTCCGCCTGCGCGCCAACATCGGCGGCGCCACCGAAAACGGCTCCGATGAGACCGTCAAGACCCTTGGCCCACCGACCGTCTCCGGCGAGAGGGTGAGCGACGTCGCCTATACCGAGGCGACCCTGAAGGCGCTCGTCAACCCCGAAGGTTTGCCGGCCAGCTACCGCTTCGAGTACGGGACCGACACCTCCTACGGCCAGAGCACGGCGACGATCGCGATCGGCTCCGATCGCAGCGAGCACCCAGTCCAGGCGAGCCTGGCGGGCCTCACCCCGGGCACGACCTACCACTGGCGCGTCGTCGCGACCAACGCCGCGCTCTTCAACGGCGGCCTCACCGAGGGCCCCGACCAGACCTTCGCCACCTACCGCCAACCGGTCGCAGAAACCGACTGCCCCAACCAGGCCTTCAGGACCGGCCCCTCCGCCACCCTGCCCGACTGCCGCGCCTACGAGATGGTCAGCCCGGTCGACAAAAACGGCGGCGACATCACCCCCGGCGTCGTCCAGACCGCCAACGAAGACGGCAAGATCGTCTACGCCGGCCGACCTGCCTTCGGCGACGCGCAGACGAACGTCGCCGAAAATCACTACCTCGCCGAGCGCGATCCAGTGGACGGTTGGGCCAGTCGCGGCATCCACCCGCCCGTGCTTCCGCAGAGCACCGGCAGCCTCGGCTTCGGCCTCGGTAGCGAATTCATGGCCTTCTCGCCCGACCTCTGCAGCGGCTGGTTCATCGACATGAGGACGCCGCCGCTGACGCCCGCGGGTCAGTACGGCTACCAGAACATCTACCGGCTCGACCTCTGCGCGCCGGTGGAACCGCCCGAAGCGCTGACCGACGTAGAACCGCCCCCGGGCACCCGACAAGACTACGTGAACGGACTCAATAGTTCGGTCGGGGGCTACTCCGCCGACGGCAGTCACGCCCTCTTCTCCGCCAACGCGGCGCTCACCCCCGAAGCGGCCTCCGGCGGCCCCGTGCAGATCTACGACCGCTTCGGCGGCGCCCTGCACCTGGTCAGCATCCTGCCCGACGGCAGCCCGGCTCCCGGTGACGCCTATCTCGGCAGCAGTCGGGGCAACCGCATCGAGAACGCCGTCTCCGAGGACGGCTCGCGCGCGTACTGGACCAATGCTCCCGCTAGCGGCGGCAGCGCAGGGGCGGTCTACCTGCGCCTGCGCCCCGAGCAGGGGGCCGTCGAAGGCGAATGCAGCGAAGCCTCGCTGGCCTGCACGGTGCCGGTCAGCACCAACCTCAGCACCCCGAGCAACGCCGTCGACGCCTTCTACTGGGGCGCCGCGGCTGACGGCTCGGCCGCCCTATACACCGAAGGCGGATTCGACAGCGCGGACCTCTACGAATTCGACCTGCAGCGCTACGAAGAAGGGAAACCGCCGCGGCTGATCGCCAGCGGCGTCGACGGCGTGCTGGGCGCCGCCGAGGACCTCTCGCGCATCTACTTCGTCTCCTACGAGGCGCTGACCGGCGCCCAGCAGAACAGCGAGGGCGACGAAGCAAAAGCGGGGCAGCCGAACCTCTACCTCGACGAAGGAGGCGCGCTCACCTACGTGGCGACCCTGATCGGCGGCGACGTCAACAATGGCCCCAATCCAAAGAAAGAAGAACGCGCCTACAACGTCGTCTCCAGCCTCGCCGTCACCCGCACCGCCAGGGTCAGCCCCGACGGCTCCCACATCGCCTTCCAGTCGCGGGCGCCGCTGACCGGCTTCGACAACACCGACCCCGCCAGCGGCGAGGCGCTGGTCGAGGTGTTCGCCTACGAGGCGGGCGGCGAGCTGCAGTGCGTCTCCTGCAACCCCTCCGGGGCGCAGCCGAGCGGGCGCGAAGTGCTGTCCGCCGACAACCACACCGGGGTCTTCGCCTCGGCCTGGATCCCGGGCGGCGTGCAGCTCGCC
>DASVWY010000079.1:0-3514 GCA_036392975.1 Solirubrobacterales bacterium
AGTACTCGATCTTTGCCGCGAGCCTGCGCGGCCTGGCGGTGCAAGCACTCGGCGCCAAGCTGACCGATTTCGGCGACGCCGAGCTCCAGGGCGTCCGCGACCTGATCGAGAAGATCGTCTCCTTCGGCGGCGAGCCGACGACGAAGATCGCCGAGATCCGGTTCCACGACGGCGCAGACGACTCGCTCGCCCGCCTGATCGAGTGCGAGGAGGAAGGCGTCGAGGCCCTGCAGGCGGCGATCGAGCCAACCGGCCGGGACGGCCGCTCGGAGGCCCTGGAGCACATGCTCGAGCACCTGATCATGCGCAAGCAGCAGCAGATCGACCTCCTCGAGCGCGCCGCGGCCAGCTGATCGAGTCACTGGCCTGGCGGCCGGGACCCAAAGACGATCATTGAAAAGCCCCGCGGTGCCTCCTAAGCTGATCCAGCACCTGACCATCGTGATCGAACGCAGTGATTGTTCGCGGCTCCTGCCCAGCCGGAAAGAAGGCGTCAAAGAATCGCAATCCCCGAAGCCACGGGAAACGCTTGAGCAGCTCCGGCGCCGCGAGGGTTGGCCGGACGGTCAACGAATCGCCGTCGCCCATTTCCACCATCAGCCAGGCGACACGGCGTTTCGCAATGCCGGTTATGTCGCTCTCCGGGAAATCGGTGATTTCCTCACCCGCGGTTGCCTTGAAGACAAATGCCGGAGGCAGTGGCAGCGGCAGACGGCTGAAGTAACCGGCGCTGCTGTAGTCACCTTTCCGCCCGATTGAGAAGTGGACTTCCACCGCTCGAGAGTCGAAGACGTTCGAGCGCTCCAGTTTGGCTCTTATTCGCCAAGGGACCCCGTAAAGACTTTGACCTTTAGCAACAACAATGCCTCCGGGCTCGCCACACGCGCACGCCG
Source organism: Solirubrobacterales bacterium (assembly GCA_036392975.1). Lineage (GTDB taxonomy): Bacteria > Actinomycetota > Thermoleophilia > Solirubrobacterales > 70-9 > VRUE01. Next base: position 894 of record DASVWY010000079.1, read on the forward strand.
ACGCTCCACTCTGGACCCAGAGCATCACGATCAACGTGGCCATCATGGCGAGGTACGCCGCTCTTCCTATACAGCTGGGCAATGATCTCCCGTCGTCGCCCGGCAGAGTCGGTCGGTCATTAGTACTTCCATGTGGGTAGCTTCGCGCCGTTGCGAAGCAGTCTTGAGCTGCGGGGCCGGCTTCACGAGGGCATCACTGGTGAAGATGAAACTGCTTTGGCGGTCGACTTCGGCCGCTTGAGGATACGATGCTACTGGTTCGCAGCCGTGTTCGAGCTCGATGCCAAAGTTGAGCACGGTGTGATGAAAACCCATTGCCCGTCCAACCACCGCGGCCTCAGCCCCTCAAAGGCTCGGACCTCCCGAAACTCGTATCGGTAGGGCAGTTCGCGGAGCAAATCATTGGCCTCCTGTGCACTGAGAACCGGGGTCTCCCCGCAGCCGGCCATTGCACAAGCTAGGGCGGATATACCCAAAGAGAAGCCGAAAGCATATTAGGCGGTTAGTCATTACGTGTATTGGAGGATCAGCCCTTACCTCAAGGTTAAGGGACAGTGCTCGCCCGTTGCTGCCAGGCAAAAGCTTGTCGGTCATACTTATAGTCATCTCGGACGCTTCGTTCTGCTGTGCAGCAGTACGAAGCTGAGGATTGGGCACCCAGCGGCGGCCTAAGCTCTCGATCAGGATGTCGCTGGTGAAAATGACCGCCCCTGGTGACGTGCAGCTCGAGGGCGTGGATCTGACTCTGGCCGTAGGAGCCGGTTTGAACCGGGCCGGCAGCGCTGATCAGGTCGCCCACCCCTGGGAGCGGGCGGGGACGCAGGCCTTTGCGAACGTCGATCGCGGTCAGGCCCGGCAGGGTTATTCCCTGCGGGTCGGCGATGACGAAGTGGGCGTCGCCGTCGCCGTCGGGGTCGACCCGCTCGACGAAGGTGATTCGCCCCTGGGCGCTGCGGCAGCTGGGCAGCCCCTGGGGGCAGCGCGCGGGAGCGACCGTGTCGGTCGCCCGGGGTGCCGCGGACTCGCCGGGGTGATCATCGTTACCGCAGCCAGAGACGACGAGGACCGCCACCGCCACCAGGACGGCAAGGGCGCCGTTAGCTGAATTCGATGACGCTGCGGATCCCATCCTGGGCCTCCATCAGCTCGAAGCCGCGGTTGACTTCGTCCAGGGTGAGGCGGTGGGAGATGAAGGGCTCGACGTCGATCTCGCCGGCCAGGCAGCGGTCGACCAGTTCCGGCACCCCGACGCGGCCCTTGACGCCGCCGAAGGAGGAGCCGGCCAGGCGGCGGCCGGTGATCAGCAGGCGGGGGACCACGTTCAGGGTCTCCCCCTTGCCGGCCACTCCGGCAACGGTGCACAGGCCCCAGCCCATCCGCGCCGATTCGACCGCCTGGCGCATCACGGCGACGCTGCCGGTCGCCTCGAAGGTGTAGTCGGCGCCGAAGCCACCGGTCATCTCGACGATCTCCTCGACGACTCCCTCGCCGCCTTCGAGGAGGTCCGTGGCGCCCTGGCCGCGCGCCAGCTCGAGCCGATCCGCGGAGAGGTCGACGCAGACGATCCGCTCGGCGCCCTGCAGACGGCAGCCGGCAACCGCCCCCAGCCCCACCATCCCCGCGCCGAAGACAACGCAGGTGCTGCCCGCCTGCACCGCGGCGGTGACGATCGCCGCTCCGAGGCCGGTGGAGAGGCCGCAGGCGAAGAGGCAGGCGTGCTCGAACGGCGCCTCAGGGTTGACCTTTGCCAGGGCGATCTCCGGCATCACCGTGTACTCGGCGAAGGTCGAGCAGCCCATGAAATGACGGATCCCGTCCCCCTCCCGCGAGAGGCGGGTGGTGCCGTCGGGGAGGAAGCCCTTGTTCTGCTGCTCGCGGATCGCCAGGCAGAGGTTGGTGCGCGGGTCGAGGCAGTGGACGCACTCCCCGCACTGGGGCGAGAAGAGGGTGACTACGTGGTCGCCCGGGGAAAGCGAGGTGACTTCAGGGCCGACCCGCTCGACGACGCCGGCGCCCTCGTGGCCGAGCACGGTCGGCGCGTAACCCGAGGGGTCGGCGCCGGAGGCCGTGTAGAGGTCGGTGTGACAGACGCCGCAGGCGACGAGGCGAACGAGGGCCTCGCCGGCCTGGGGCTCGGCAAGCTCTACCTCCTGCACCGCGAGCGGCTCGCCGAACTCCTCCAGCACCGCCGCACGCATCTTCACCGGAGCATCAACCGCTCTTGAAGCGGGCGGCCTCCTCCGAACCGCCCGTGGCGTCGCCCGCGCTGTAGGAGTGGGCGCCGGCGCCCGCCAGCGTGCCACCGTCGACGATCAGGTACTCCTCGCGGATCGGGCGGCCGTCGAACCAGCACTCGAGGATCTCGCGCGCCCCGGCGGCGTAGCGCGCCTGGGCGGAGAGGCTGGTGCCGGAGGTGTGGGGAGTCATGCCGTGGTGGGGCATCGAGCGCCAGGGGTGGTCCTTCGGCGGCGGCTGGGGGAACCAGACGTCGCCCGCGTAGCCCGCCAGCTGACCGCTCTCGCAGGCCCGGGCGACCGCGTCGCGGTCGCAGATCTTGCCGCGCGCGGTGTTGATCAGATACGAGCCCCGCTTCATCCTGGCGAGCAGCTCCGCGTCGAACA
>DASVWY010000080.1:0-4112 GCA_036392975.1 Solirubrobacterales bacterium
ACTGGCTCCCGAGCAGGGGCCTCCTCCAGGATCAGGTGCGCGTTGGTGCCGCTGACCCCGAAGGAGGAGACGCCGGCGCGGCGCGGGCGCTCGCCGGGCTCCCAGGGCTGGGGCTCTGCCAGCAGCTCGATCTCGCCGGCCGACCAGTCGACCTTTGAGGACGGGGCGTCGAGGTGGAGCGTCTGCGGCAGGACGCCTTCCCGCATCGCCATCACCATCTTGATCACGCCGGCTGCGCCTGCCGCCGCCTGTGCGTGACCGATGTTCGACTTGATCGAGCCGAGCTTCAGCGGCCGCTCGCGGTCCTGGCCGTAGGTGGCGAGCAGGGCCCCGGCCTCGATCGGGTCGCCGAGGGTGGTGCCGGTGCCGTGGGCCTCGACCGCGTCGACTTCCCGCGGCTCGAGCCTTGCGTTGGCCAGGGCTTGACGGATCACCCGCTCCTGCGAGGGGCCGTTGGGGGCGGTGAGTCCGTTGGAGGCGCCGTCCTGGTTTACGGCCGAGCCCCTGATCACCGCAAGGATCTCGCGGCCGCCGCGTTCTGCGTCGGAGAGCCGCTGCATCGTGATCATCCCGGCGCCCTCCGACCAGCCGGTGCCGTCGGCGGCCTCGGCGAAGGACTTGCAGCGCCCGTCGGAGGCGAGCCCCCCCTGGCGGCTGAACTCGGCGAAGACGAAGGGGGTGGCGAGGACCGAGACGCCGCCGGCGAGAGCCAGGGAGCATTCCCCCTGCCGCAGCGCCTGGGCCCCCAGGTGCAGCGCTACCAGGGCCGAGGAGCAGGCGGTGTCGATCGTCATCGCCGGTCCCTCGAGGCCAAGGGTGTAGGAGAGGCGGCCCGAGACGATGCTGCCGGCTCCGCCGGTCATGCCGTAGCCGCCGAGCATTGCCTCGATGCCGCCGTAGCCGCTCTTCTCGGCGCCGGCGAATACGCCCGTCTCCGTACCGCGCAGCGAGGTCGGATCGATGCCCGCGTCCTCCAGCGCCTCCCAGGTAGCTTCGAGGACCAGTCGCTGAAGGGGATCCATCGCCAGCGCCTCTCTCGGGCCGATGCCGAAGAACTCGGCGTCGAAGTCGCCGACGCCATCGACGAAGCCACCTTCTGTGGCCATCCCCGCCTCGGCCGCGTCGAAGCGATCCAGTTCCCAGCCGCGGTCCTCGGGGAAGGAGCCGATCCCGTCCCTTCCCTCGGCGACCAGCTGCCAGAGAGCCCGCGGGGAAGTGGCTCCCCCCGGGAAGCGACAGCTCATGCCGAGGATTGCGATCGGCTCGTCCGAAGCTTGGGCCCTGACGGCGAGCCTGCGGGCAGCGCCACTCGATGTCAGCTCCGCGAGCAGGTGGGCAGCCAGCTTCGTCGCGCTCGGATAGTCGAACACGAGCGTCGGCTGCAACGACATCCCCGTCGCGATCCCAAGCCGGTTGCGCAGCTCGACCGCGGCCAAGGAGTCGAAGCCGAGGTCCTGGAAGGCCTTCTCCGGATCGATCGCGGCGGCGGATTCGTGGCCGAGCACCGCAGCGACCTGTGAGAGAACCAGCTCCAGCACCGCTTTCTCGCGTTCCTGCTCGGAGAGACCGGCGAGGCGCTCCAGCAGCGCCGTCGACGCCGCGGCCCGGCGGGGCGGGGTCCGGACGAGCTTGCGCATGATCGGCGCCAGGGCGCCGACCGAGGCTAGGGCCCTGAGGCCGGTTGGATGGAGGTGCACCGCCACCGCAAGCGGCCGCTCTGCATCAAGCGCCGCATCGAAGAGGGCGAGTCCCCGTTCGGCGGAGAGGGCGCCGATGCCGCCCTGCTCCATCCGCCTCAGGTCGGCCTCGCTGAGGTTGCCCGCCATGCCGCCCTGCTCGGCCCAGAGGCCCCAGGCGATCGACTTGGCGGGGAGTCCCTCGGCCTGGCGCTTCTGGGCAAGCGCATCGAGGAATACGTTCGCGGCCGCGTAGTTCCCCTGCCCGGGACCGCCGAGACTGCCGGCAAGCGAGGAGAAGACGACGAAGGTGCTGAGGTCGAGAGACCTGGTCAGCTCGTGCAGGTGCCAGGCCGCAACGGCCTTGGGGACGAAGACACGCTCGATCTGATCTTTGCCGAGCGACTCGATCGTCGCGTCGTCGACCGCGCCGGCGGCGTGGATGACGGCCCCGAGCGGGTGCTCGTCCTCGATCGACTCGATCAGCGCCTTCAGCTGCTTGCGGCTGGAGGCGTCGCAGGCCTCGATCCTGACCTTGGCGCCGAGCTCTTGGAGTTCCTCGCGCAGCTCCCTGGCGCCCTGGGCCTCTTCGCCCGAGCGGCTGATCAGCAGCAGGTGGCGGACGCCATGCTCGGCGACGAGGTGACGGGCAAGGAGCGAGCCGAGGCCGCCGGTGGCGCCGGTGAGGAGGACTGTGCGCTCCGGATCGAGGGAGGCAGCCGCCTCCTTCCCCGGCTGGGTGGAAGCCAGGCGAACGAGGCGCGGGGCGAGTGCCAGGCCCTCGCGCAGGGCGAGCTGTGGCTCCTCGGTTTGGGCCAGGGCCGCGGCGAGAGAGCCCAGCGAGGGCTCGGAGTCGTCGCTGTCGATCAGGCCAAAGCGGCCGGGGTGCTCGGACTGGGCCGAGCGCAGAAGGCCCCAGAGGGGAGCGGTGCTCAAATCGGGGAGCTCTTCGCCTGAGGCGGGAACCGCACCGGTGGTGAGCAGGGCGAGGCGCGATCGCGTGAGGCTCTCGCTGCCGAGCCATGCTTGGAGCAGCTCGAGCACGTTCTGGGTCAGCGCCTGGGCCGCTTTGGCCTCTTGCTTTTGGGCCTTGGCCTCGACCCGCATGAGGACGGCTTGTGGTGCGCTCTGGCCGGCAGCCAAGGCCTCGAGGAGTGCATCGATGCTCGCGTAGCGCTCCGCCCCTTCGATCTGCAGCTCTCCGATCGTCGCCAGGGTCTGAGCGGCTCCGTTGGGTGCGGGATCGAAGACAGGCAGCTCGACCTCGCTCCACTCGATCCCGAGCAGCGCCTCCTGGCGAGATCCCGCTCCCTTCAGCTCCTCGGCCGAGATCGCCCGCCGCTCGAAGGAGCCGATCCTTGCCACGGGGGCGCCGGCCGCGTCATGGAGGTCGAGGCCGCTCTGCTCCGCATCCGAGCGCGGGGCCACCCGCAGCTCGGCGGCGCCCGTGGCGAACAATCCAACCTCGCTCCACCTATAGGGCCATAGCTCCTCGTCTTCGGAGTCCGCCGCCGCGTGCGCCATCTCCAGCAGCGCCGGGTGGATCGCGAAGCGCTCGGCTTCCTCGCGCTGGGCGTCGGGCAGGGAGACCTCGGCGAGGGTCTCCTCGCCGCTCAGGGGCTCGGGCGAAGCGATCGGCTCGGTGCTAAGCAGGCCGCTGGCGTGAGCGGTCCAGCCCGAGCCATCGAGGAGCTCCTCTGCCCCGCCCTCGGGACGGGAGTGGATCGCGATCCTTCGCCGGCCTCCTTGGCTGGGTCCGGAGACCGAGACCTGCAGCTGCACGGCGGCCTTCTCGGGGAGGACCAACGGGGAGTGGACCTCGAGCTCCCCGATCTGCTCTGCGCCGACCCGCTCGGCCGCGTGCAGCGCCAGCTCCAGGAAGGCGCTGGCGGGCAGAATCGGGACTTCGTGGACGGGGTGATCTGTCAGCCAGGGGAGGTCTGACCGCGAGATGCGTCCGGTGAGCAGCAGGCCGTCGCCGTCCTCGCCGCCGGCGACCTCGACGACAGCGCCCAAGAGCGGATGTCCGGGGTCGGTGAGGCCCGCCGAGCTGACGTCACCGGTGCCGATACTCGGCGCGATCCAGTAGCGCTCGCGCTGGAAGGGGTAGGTCGGCAGCGGCACGCGCTTGGCGCCGCTGCCCTTGAAGAAGGCCTCCCAGTCGAGCTTTGCTCCCGAGGCGTGGGCGGAGGCGATCGCCTTGGCGATCGACTCCGGTTCCGCTCGTCCCGAGCGCAGGGTCGCGATCAAGGCCGCCTCGGCGCCCTTTGCCTCCAGCGTCTCGGTAGCCATCGGGACCAGCACCGGCTCGGGCCCGATCTCCAGGAAGGTCGATGCACCCAGCGCGCTCAGGGTCTCGGTGGCCTTGGCGAAGCGCACCGGCTGGCGGACCTGGGCGACCCAGTAGGCGGGGTCGGTGGCCTGGTCGGGGCTGAG
>DASVWY010000081.1:0-4388 GCA_036392975.1 Solirubrobacterales bacterium
TTCATTCGCGCCGCTCTGGAGAGCCAGCCACACGGCGCCCCCCGCAATCGCACTGATGCCGACGCGTGACCCTTCATCGGGGCGCCCGGATTTGAACCGGGGACCTCACCGACCCGAACGGTGCGCGCTACCAGGCTGCGCCACGCCCCGAGAGAGCCGATTATCTCAGAGGCGGGGCGGAGGGCGCCGTTCCCGCTCCGGCCGCTACTTTGAATCATCGTGGGGTTCTCAGGGAGTGCTTTGATCCGACATTTTGCAGCGATCGCGATGGCCACTGCGCTGCTTGGCCTGCCGTCGTGCGCAGACGCGGCCGTGCCGCCGGCGTCGATCAGCGCCGTGCCGCCCGGCTTCGTCGGCATCTCGCCCCAGTCCAACCTGACCGAGTCCGACTTCGACCTGATGGAGAGGGCCGGCATCGGCAGCGTGCGCCTGCCGATGTTCTGGTCGAGGATCGAGCCGGTCGATCCTTTCTTGGCGGAGCCCGACTGGGACGGTTTCGACCACAACGTGACGCTCGCGGCGCGCCACGGGATGCGGGTCCTGCCCTTCGTCTGGGGAACGCCGCCATGGGTCTCCTACGACCAGCGACTGGAACCGGTCGACAGCGCTTGGCAGCGCCAGGCCTGGACCTCGTTTCTGCGCAGCGCCGTCGAACGCTACGGCTCGCGCGGCAGCTTCTGGTGGGACCACTCGGAGCTGCCCTACATGCCGGTCCGCCGCTGGGAGATCTGGAACGAGCAGAACATCGTCACCTTCGGGGCCGCCGACCCGGAGCGCTTCGCGCGGATGGTCCGGCTCTCCGGCCGCGTCCTGCGCACCAGCGACCCCGGCGCCGAGCTGATCCTCGGCGGCTTCTTCGGGCGCCCGCTGCAGGTGCCGCCCAACGTGCACTCGGGCGACTTCCTCTCGCGCCTCTACCGCGCCCGCCGCGTCAAGCGGTGGTTCGACGGAATCGCCCTGCATCCCTACGTCGCCCGCGCCGCCGCGCTGCGGGGCCAGATTCGCAACCTGCGCCGCGTGATGCGGGTCCACCACGACGCCGCCACCCCGATCTACGTCACCGAGCTCGGCTGGGGGTCGGACTCCTTCGAGTCACGCTGGGAGCGCGGCCTGGAGGGGCAGGCGCAGGAGCTCGACCGGGCCTTCTCGGTGCTGGCTCGCAACCGCCGCGCCTGGCGGATCGGCGGGGTCTGGTGGTTCTCCTGGGTCGACGCCGACGGCGCCTGCCAGTTCTGCGACTCCGCCGGCCTGCTGACCCAGCGGCGCGAGGCGAAGCCCTCCTGGTACGTCTTCAACGAGTGGACGGGCGGCGAAGCCGACACCGTCCCCCGCGCCAGCTTCGGCGATTGACCTGAGTCTCCCGCGGGTACCGAGTGCGTGCACGGTCCCGACGATTGGAGGAAGGATGGAGGCTGCGAGAACGACCACGTCACCGAGCAAGGGGATCTTCGACAGCGCCAACCTGGAGGCGCGCGAGCACGTCATCGAGCTGCTCCGCAGGGCGTACTGGATGGAGATCGAGACGGTGATGAGCTATCTCGCCGCCTCGGTCAACCTCGACGGCGTCCGCGCCCAGGAGATCAAGGAGTCCCTGAGCGAGGACATCGAAGAGGAGCTGAGCCACGCGCGGCGCTTCGCCGAGCGGATCAAGGAGCTCTACGGGGTGGTCCCGGGCTCCGAGGACTTCGCGGCCGAGCAGAGCTTCTTGCAGCCGCCGGAGGAGCAGACCGACACCGTGCACGTGATTCGCGGCGTGATCAAAGCCGAGACCGGCGCGATCGAGCACTACACGCGGATCGTCGAGGAGACCGACGGGGTCGACCCGGTAACCCAGGACATGGCGATCGAGATCCTCCACGACGAGCAGTCCCACCGTCGCCTCTTCGAGGGATTCCTGCGCGAGTACGAGTTCGAGGGGATCGCCTGAGCGGCCAGGCGGAGGTTTGATCCCACCCCGCGCGGGGCACCCTCAAGCAGAGAGCTGCAGGCCGTGCCCGGAGACCCGGCGCACACGAACGAGGAGCTGTCATGACCATCGCAGGTGGAATTCTCTTGATTGTGGTTGGGGCGATCCTCACCTTCGCCACCAACGTCCACGTGGAGGGGGTCAGCCTCGACGTCGTCGGCTGGATCCTGATGATCGCCGGCGCCGCCGGCCTCGTCCTCTCCTTCTTCCAGGAGGCGATCTGGACCGAGCGGGCCAAGCGCCGCGACGCGGTCGTCGCCGACGAACGCCGCGAAGCACCGCCGCCCCCGCGCTACTAGTCGGCGTGAGCGGGTAGCGGCAGACCATCAACCCAACCCCTGACTACCGAGGAGGTAGGCACATGGCAGTGCAAGAGGCCGGCGAGATCACCGGCACGAAAGACAAGGACTACAACGTCATCTGGTTCGTCGAGCAGTGCCTCAGCAACGTCCTGCGCCTCGAGACCTACATCGAGGACGCGGAGCGCGACGGGGACAACGAGCTCGCCGATTTCTTCCGCCGCGCCCAGGAGACCAGCCGCAAGGGCGCCGAGCAGGGGAAGGAGATGCTGCGCAAACGACTGGCTGGCTGAGCGATCGAGGTGACGGCGATCGGCTACACGCTCGCCAGCGAGGAAGGCGATGCGCGGCGGCTGGTCGCCGAGGCCGTGCGGGCGGAGGAGGTCGGGTTCTCCTTTGCGGCGATCTCCGACCACTTCCACCCGTGGGTCGATCGCCAGGGCAACAGCCCCTTCGTCTGGAGCGTGCTCGGGGCGATCGCTGAGGCGACCGAACGGATCGAGCTGGCGACCGGCGTCACCTGCCCGACCTTCCGCATCCATCCGGCGATCGTCGCCCACGCGGCGGCCACGGCGGCCTCGTTGCTGCCGGGGCGCTTCTCTCTCGGCGTCGGCAGCGGCGAGAACCTCAACGAGCACATCCTCGGCGACCGCTGGCCGCCGGTCCGGGAGCGGCAGGAACGGCTCGCCGAGGCGATCGAGATCATCCGCCTGCTCTGGCGGGGCGGGCTGCAAAGCCATCGCGGCACCTACTACCGGGTCGAGAACGCCCGCCTCTACAGCCTCCCCGAGGAGCTGCCGCCGATCCTGGTCGCCGTCGCCGGCGAGCGCTCGGCCGATCTGGCCGCGGAGCTGGGAGACGGGCTCTTCGGCACCTCACCCGTCGCCGAGACGATCCAGCGCTTCCGCCAAGGAGGCGGCGAGGGCAAGCCGACCTACGGGCAGCTGGACGTCTGCTGGGCCGAGAGCGAGGAGGCGGCGCGCCGGACCGCGCTGGAGTGGTGGCCGAACGCGGGCACCAGCGGCTCCCACGCCTTCGAGTTGCCCCTGACCGCCCACTTCGAAGAGACGACGGAACTGGTCGGCGAGGAGGAGATCGCCGAGAGCGTCATCTGCGGCTCCGATCCACAGAAGCATCTGGAGGCGATCGAGGAATACGCGAACGCCGGCTACGACCACGTCTACGTGCACCAGATCGGTCCCGAGAAGGAGGGCTTCTTCGACTTCTACTCGCGCGAGGTGCTGCCGAAGCTCGGCTAGCCGCAGCGGCGGACCATCGGCTGGAAGGTCTTCCACCAGCCCTCGTCGAGGAGGGCGTGCTCGACGCATTCGAGCAGCTGGCCTTCCTCGTCTTGCAGCTCGTAGCTGACCAGCGGCGGATCGACCCGCTCCTCGACTGCGACCACGTGCGCGATCAGCACGTAGGGCGGGCAGCTGAGCCAGCGCTCGCCTGGTCGAGGGATGGACTGCGTGTCGATCATTGCCCGCGGGCTACCCGGCCCTCCCGGGCCGAAACAATCGGCCTCGGTGTAAGTGCGGGCATCGCCGGGTAGCGCCGTGGCATGTACGCGATTCCGCTTGTAGTCCTCGCCTGTCTCGCCGTGATCGCGGTCGCCTGGTCGCCGCTCTTCGCGCTGGTGGTCGCGGTGCCGCTCTTCGTCCTCTTCCTGGTCTACGTCGGGATGCGACCCAGGGCCGACCAGCGCATCGAACCGCCGACCGGGTCGGCAAACGAACACGAGGACGAGACCCCGACCGGCGCCTGGGGCGAGCAGCGCTCCTGAGGCGACGTGCCGGGAGTTAACCCCCCGTAGTGGTGGTTAAGTCCCGGCACGTCCGCTACGAGAGCCCTTGGCGAAGCTTCAAGGCGTTGCGGGGGGCGAAGCCCTGCCAGTCGTTGTTGAGGTAGACGTAGACCGGGCGCCGTGCCCGCCAGGCGGCGATTCGGCGACGCCAGCCGTCCAGCTCGCGATCGGAGTAGTTGCCGTTGCGCCCGCGTCGCCCGTAATGCAGGCGGAGGTAGGCGATCGGTCCCAGCGGCGAGGCGTCGGGCAGCGGTCGCCGCGCGTCGTCCCCGAGCGCCAGGCTCGCGCCGTGCGCCTCCAACAGGGTCCGGACCTCGCC
>DASVWY010000082.1:0-2209 GCA_036392975.1 Solirubrobacterales bacterium
ACCGGCTTGCCGCCGAGCTTGGCGTCGAGGACGGCGTCCGTTTCCTCGGCGAGCGCGGCGACGTCCCGCGGGTGCTCGCCGCCGCCGACCTCCTGCTCCTGCCCTCCTGGCGCGAGGCCTTCGGGCGGATCGCGATCGAGGCGATGGCGATGGCGGTCCCGGTCGCCGCGACCGACGTGGGGGGGCCGGCGGAGATCGTCCGTCCCGGCGTCGACGGCCTGCTGCTGCCACCGCGCCAGCCCGAGCTCTGGGCCCAGCGGCTAGGGCCGCTGATCGAGAGCTCCGAGCTGCGCCGCGAGTACGGACTGCGCGGCCGCGAGCGAGCGGCGGCTTTCGGGCTCGATGCTCATGCCGCCGCCGTGCTCGACCTCTACCGCGAGCTGCTCGGCGACCGGCGCGACACCGGCCTCGCCGGTCTATAGTCGCCCGATGCTCGACGCCGCGCGAGCGATCGGCCCCCAGGCCATGCGGAGCAGCTACCTCGCGGTTGCGATCGCCGCGGGGCTCGCCCTGCTGGTCGGCGCCATCGCCGTCCGCTCGCCGCAGGCCGCGATGACGCTGGCGCTGCTGTTGCTGCTGCCGGCGATCCGCGCCCAGTCGCGCAGCGCCGGCCTGATGACGCTCTGGGCCTACTGGCTGCTGATCCCGATGGTCCGGCGGATGCTCGACCTCTCGGCGGCCACGCCGGGAGCCGACCCCCTTTCGCTCCTGCCCTTCCTCGGGACCGGCGTGCTGGCGGTGATGGAGCTGCGCGAAAACCGCCTCGACCGCCGCGCCCGCTGGATCCTCGCCAGCGCCTCGGCGGGCTTCCTGATCGGGGTTCCGATGGGGCTGGTGGCCGACCCGGCGGCGGTCAGCTTTGCCGCCGTCGCCTACCTGGCCTCGGTCTCGGCCTTCGTCCTCGGCTGGGGCGACGCGATGCGACCGCAAGCGGGGTCGAGCCTTTACCGCGCGCTTGCGGTCGCGCTGATCCCGCTCTCCCTCTACGCGATCGCGCAGTACTTCTTCCCGCTCACTTCCTGGGACGCGCTCTGGGTCGAGAACGGCGAACTGGGCAGCATCGGCGCTCCGCAGGAGGACAAAATCCGGGTCTTCTCGACCCTCAACTCCCCCTTCACCTTCGCGATCGTCCTCGCGGCCGGGATCATGCTCGGCCTCGGGATCGCCAGGAGGCTCGGGTCCGCGATCCTGCTGACGCTGCCGTTGCTCCTCGCGCTTGCCCTCACCTACGTGCGCAGCGCCTGGCTGGCGCTCGTCATCGGCGTCCTCGTCTTCGCCTTCGCCGCCCGCGGCAGAGCGGCCGGCCGGATAGTCGCGCTGGTCGCCGTCGGTCTGATCGGCTTGGTCGTGGTCGGCGGCAGCAACCCGACCACGCAGGCCTTCACCGAACGGGTCACGTCCCTCGGCAGCCCCGAGGAGGACGTCTCGGCCCGTGAGCGTCTCGAAACGACGAAGCGACTGTTGCCCGCCTCGGTGCGCCAACCGCTGGGGGAGGGCCTGGGCCAGGCCGGGCTGGCGGTCCGGCTCGAAGAATCGAGCGAGGAGGAACAGCTCGTCGACGTCGACGACGGCTACCTGTCCCTGCTCTACCAGTCGGGCCCGTTCGGGCTGCTGCTGGTCCTCGGCGCGATCTTCTCGTCGGTGGCGGCGGCCGTCCGCGTGCTCGGCCGCGCCGACCTCGAGCAGCGACTGGTGCCGGCGGCGCTGCTGGCGACCCTGACCATGCTGCTGGTCGCGCTTGCCTCGGCCGACGTCTTCTTCGGCCTTCCCGGCGCCATTTTCTGGTATCTGTGCGGCCTCGCCGTGGCCTATTCGTCCAGCGCTGGCGAGTCCCTGCCGGTCCGTTTCGCTGCGCCCGAGGAGTAGCCGCGGCGGTTGCTACAGTCGGCGCCCCAACGGGCAGTCAGCCCCTTCTTCGAGCGCCCTTTTCTTGCCACCCCCACGCCAAACCGACGACTCGGATCTGTCGCTGATCGCCCAGGTGATCCGGCGCAGAATCTGGGTCGTGATCGTCTGCATCCTCGCCGCCACCCTGGCGGCGGTGGCGCTCTCGCTGCAGGCGGAGAAGCAGTACGAAGCGACGACGGCGCTGCTGTTGCGCTCCTCGACCGCCTTCGAACCGCAGCGGGCGGTGGACACCAACCTGCAGCTGCTGGGGCTGCCGGCGATCGCCGAAAGGACCGCCGAGCGGGTTCCCGGGGTCAGCGAC
>DASVWY010000083.1:0-7224 GCA_036392975.1 Solirubrobacterales bacterium
CCGCGCAACGCAGCGGGGCAAGCGTGAAAGCCACCGGGGCCTGCCCGCAGAAGAGCTCGCTCGGCTACCTCGACATCGACGCCGGCTCTGGCCCGAGGCCGCTCGGTGTGCACGGAAAGGTCTACCTCGCCGGTCCCTACAAGGGCGCTCCCGTCAGCCTCCTCTTCGTCACCCCGGCGCTCGCCGGCCCCTACGACCTCGGCACGGTCGTGGTTCGGGCCGCCGCCTACGTCGATCCCGAAACCGCGCAGGTGAGGGTCGTCTCGGACCCGATCCCCGACGTCTTCGGCGGCGTCAAGCTGGGCATCCGCGCGCTCGACGTGACGATCAGGCGCCCCCGCTTCACGGTGAACCCGACGACCTGTCGCGAAGAGTTCTCGATTCGCTCCGACGTCTTCGGCGGCGGCGCCAATCCCGCCGACTCCGCTGCCTGGTTCAGGTTCTCCCACGGCGAACCGTTCCGAGCCAACGACTGTCGTCGCCTGCGTTTCAAGCCGCGCTTCTTTGCCCGCGTCTTCGGGCAGAACCAGAGGCTGCGGCGCGCGGCCAACCCGCGCTTCCGGGCGATTCTCAGCGCCCGCAAGGGCGACGCCAACCTGCAGCGGGCGGCCTTCGTGCTGCCCCGCGCGATCATCCTCGATCAGAGCCACATCCGCACGATCTGCACGCGGGTCCAGCTCGCCGCGAGCGAATGCCCGAGCGCCGCGATATACGGCTTTGCCCGCGCGACCTCTCCGCTGCTCGACGGAGTCCTCAAGGGTCCCGTCTACCTCACTTCCTCAGACAGTGAGCTCCCCGATCTGCTCGCCGACCTGCAGGGCCAGGTCAACATCCGCCTGCGTGGCACGATCAGCGCCGTCCGCGGCCGCCTGAAGACGGTTTTCTACCCGACCCCCGACGTCGCCGTGCGCAAGTTCATTCTCACCATGCGGGGTGGCAACCGCGGGCTGCTCGACAACTCCGAAAACCTCTGCCAGCGCAAGCGCTTCGCCTTCCTCAACCTGAACGCGCAGAACAGCCGGCGCCTTAAGACGAACCGGCTGCGACTGAACATCCCTGGCTGCCGCGGCCAGCGGCGCTGAGGTCTCTGAAAGATCGCGCGGCAGGTCCATCGGGAATGCTCGCGAGGAGACGTGCGCAGCGCACGTCTTGGAAAGTAATATGACCACTCATGGGGCTCTAGAGGGATGTGTTCTCCGGCGGCCGCGTCGTTCCGAGCGCCTGCTTCCTCCCGACGCCCCTGCCACGCTCGAGTCCTTCGGGCGTAGCCGGAGCTAGGCGTTGCGTTACGCAGGAGGAAGTGCGAAGCGGACGCGGGTGCCCGACTCGCCGGGGGCGATCCAAATCCGACCGCCGTGGGTCTCCACGATCGCGCGCGAGATCGCCAGGCCGAGACCGGCTCCGTCGGTCTCCCGTGCCGTGTCGGGCCCGCCCCGGTAGAACGGCTCGAAGATCCGTTCCCTCTCCGGGCCGGGGATACCCTCCCCGGTGTCGGCCACCTCGACCTCGACCCCCTCGCCGGTCGCCTCTGCCCTGACGGTGACGCTGCCGTCGGCGGGGGTGTGGTGGATCGCGTTGCGGATCAGGTTGAAGAGGACCCGCTGAATCCGCTCCGGGTCGGCACGCGCCGGCAGGCTCTCGACCTCCAGCTCAGTGTGGATCTCGACGCCGCTCGCCCGCGCTTCGGGGCGCATCGCATCGACCGTCTCGTCGACCAGCAGGGCCAGCTCTACCTGGCGCATTGACCAGTCGATGTCGCCAGCCTCGATCCGCGAGAGCTCGAAGAGGTCGTCGATCATCGTGCTCAGCGAGCCGATGTGGGTCTGCATCGTCGCCAGGTAGCGGCGCCTGGTCTCCTCGTCGACGATCCCGTCGTCGATCGCCTCGACCAGCAGCCGCAGCGATGCGATCGGGGTGCGCAGGTCGTGAGAGACGGCTGCGACCAGCTCGCGGCGGGTCTCCTCGGCGGCGGCCCGCGCTCGCTCGCGCTCGGCCAGCGCGGCGATCCTCAGCGTGACGATCCCGATCGCGAGGACCAGGACCGAGAAGAGCAGTGCGTCGCGCTCGGACACATACATCATGTGCGCGGCGAAGACGATCGCCGCCAGGACCGCGGCGACGAGGAACGCGGTGATGACGGCCTGGCGGCCAAGCGCTCCAAAACGACGCTGGGGCCGAGGAGAGCCGAGCGGCGGCGGGCTCATGGCTGGAACCTGTAGCCGACGCCCCATACCGTCTGGATGAAGCGCGGCTGCTCGGGATCGGGCTCGACCTTGGCCCGCAGGCGACGGACGTGGACAGTGACGGTGCTCGTGTCCGAGTAGAGCGCCGTTTCCCAGACGCGGTCCATCAGCTGGTCGCGCGAGAACGCCTGGCCGGGATGGACGGCGAGGAAGCCGAGCAGGTCGAACTCGCGCTGGGATAATTGGACCTCCTCGCCGTCGCGGAAGACCCGGCGGGCGCGGAGGTCGATCTCCAGGCCGTCGAAGCGCAGCGGCTCCGTCTCCGTATGGGCGGGTTGGGCGCGACGCAGCACCGCGTCGACGCGGGCGACCAGCTCGCTCGGCGAGAACGGCTTGACGATGTAGTCGTCGGCGCCGCGGCGGAGGCCGGCGAGCTTGTCGTCGTGTTCGCCCTTGGCGGTGAGGAGGATGACCGGCGTGCGCTCCTCGCCGTCGGCTTGCAAGCGACGCAGAACCTCGTAGCCGTCCAGCTCGGGCAGCATCAGGTCGAGGACGACGAGGTCGGGGTCGCACTCGCCCGCGACTCGCAATGCCTCGACTCCGTCGCCAGCGGTGGCAGCCGCGTATCCGGCGCGCTCGAGGTAGCGAGCGACCACCTCGGAGATCGTCGGCTCGTCGTCGACGACGAGCACGGTGCGGCGATCCGCCTGCTGCGCCATCCCCGCGATTGTCGCAGCGGCCGCTCTCATCCGAAGGTGAAGGCGTAGCCCGAGATGCCGGGAGCGAAGTCGAGGGTGAGCAGATGGCGTTCGGCGCGCGGCAGTTCGACCAGCCGGTAGAGACGCTGGCGGCGCACGGTGACCCGGCCGCCGCGAACGTCGCGGCCCGCGCGCTGGGCCGCGATCGGCTTGCCGTCGAGCATCACCCGGACGCTGCGCGGAGTGCCGCCGCGCGAGCCAAGCACGAGAAAGACCCGGCGGGCGCCGAAGACGAGATGCAGGCGCGATCGCCGCACCGACGTCGCATCGTCATGTCCGATCCGCCAAGTCCCCTCGTAGGCGAGGCTGTCGTAGGCGAAGCGCTCGGGTGCTCGGTAGCGATGGGTTCCCGGCACGATCGGGCCGTTGAGGAAGCGGTCGGCTCGGGCGGCGCCGAGGTAGCTCTCCGGCGTCGTCACCAGCGCCGAGGCCTGCTCGCCATGCACCGCGACCTTCTGCCTTCCGGGCTGGTGGCCGGCCTCGGCGAGCAGCTCGCGGATCGCCGCCTCGGTCTCCTCGTAATCGCCCTCGCCGAAGTGCGTGTAGCGGACCCGGCCCTGGGCGTCGATCAGGTACTTGGCGGGCCAGTATTCGTTGCCGTAGGCGTTCCAGGTGGCGTAGTCGTTGTCCTGGGCGACCGCGTACTCGAGGTCGTTCTGGTCGATCGCGGCTTCGACGTTGCCGGCCTCGCGCTCGAAGGGGAACTCCGGGGTGTGGACGCCGACGATGGTCAGACCGTCCTTTCCGTAGCGTTCGTCCCAGGCCTTCAAGTAGGGGAGGGTGCGGATGCAGTTGATGCAGGTGTAGGTCCAGAAGTCGACCAGCACCACCCCGCCGCGCAGCTCGCGCAAGCTGAGCGGTCGCCCGCCGGGACTGTTGAACCACTCCTGGTTGCCGGTGAACTCGGGTGCCGCGCCGAGCATCGGCAGCCGCTCCCCCGAGACATCTGCGGCGCTCGCTCCATGTGCCGCAGAGGCGGCGATCGCGCCGACGGTTCCCTCGTGCGCCCGCGCGCCGCGCAGCTCAGCGAGCTGCTCCCGCACGCCGCCGCTCTCCTCCAGCTCCTTGGAGGGGTTGACCAGGATGGCCGGCAGGTCATTGGCGATCGCGGTCTGAAAGCGGGTGTCGTAGTCGGCGAACATCCCCACGGCGACGACGACCATCACCGCGCCCATCGCCATCTGCAGGCGCCCGGCGTAGCGCGTGAGGCGGCTGCTGAGCCGGCGTCCGCCGAGCATCAGCAGGTAGAGGACCGCGGCGCTGCCGAGCGCATAGGCGAGCGCGACCCCCAGTCGCCCGGCGGTGAGCGACTGCGAGGCGGAGACGGTGATCACCCCGGCGAGGATCGGCCCGGCGCAGGGGGCGTAGACGACGCCGAGGCTGAGCCCGACCAGCACCCCGGAGCCGAAGCCATCCCCGCGCTTGCCACCCTGCGGCGCCGGGATCATGCGGCTGATCCAGGCCTCCATGCGGGCGGCGACGGAGGGAACCAGGAGAGAGATGCCGAAGCCGAGCAGGACGACGATCGCGATGTTTCGCAGCAGGTCGCCAGGCAGCCCGAGCGCGTCGATCACGTAGACCAATGCGACGATCGCGAAGGTGAAGGAGAGGACCAGGCCGGTGACGACGCCGAGCGGGCGGCGATGGCCGCCGGTGACCCCGGCCGAGAGCGCCACCGGCAGCACCGGCAACACGCAGGGCGAGAGTGCGGTCGCGGCACCGGCGAGGAAGGCGAAGGCGATCAGGGCTACCACGGCGCGGACTCTGGCAGGGGCCGATTACGAGTCCCTTACAGCGTTCGGCGCTCGTAAGAGACTCGTAAGGAGCGGGGCGGATACTCGCGCCGAGACCCCGACCCGAGGAGGAGACCGATGAGATGGATCGCGCTTGTAGCTCTAATGACGGCCGTGGGCTTGCTCGGCGCCGGCTGCGGCGACGACGATGCCAACGGCGATCAGGGCGCCACCCAGGCCGGCGCGGCGATGAGCGAGGAGGCGGCGATGAAGTCGGATGCCTCCGCGAGCGCTGCCAAGGGCAGGCTGATCAAGGCGGTTGGCTCCGAGTACGGCCAGGTCGTCGCCGACGGCAAGGGCGAGGCCTTCTACGTCTTCGGTAAGGAGAACTCGGCGAAAAGCAGGTGCTACAGCGCCTGTGCCGCCGCCTGGCCACCGGTACTTACCAACGGTAACCCCCGCGCCGGCAAAGGCGTCAAGGCAAGCCTGCTCGGCACGACCAAACGGGCGAACGGCAAGCTCCAGGTCACCTACGACGGCCAGCCGCTCTACTACTACGTCGACGACACGCCCGGCAACATCCTCTGTCAGAACGTGAGCGAGTTCGGCGGGCTTTGGCTCGTCGTCAGCCCCAGGGGTACGCCGGTTACCTGACTCGAGCTTGGAAGCGACAACTCGACCTCGTAGCGCATGGTCACGCGGGAGACACTCATATTCGGCTCGACTTCCCGGAGGGGGCTTGTCGCTGCAAGTCGACAGGCTCGACCCGGCGGCTTCACCCCTATCGCACTCAGCCCTCATCTGTTGTCCCCGGTGCTCTACGGGAAGGCTGGATTGGGCCTCGTTGACTTCGCCGTGACGCCGCAGAGCAGTGCTGCGCCTTCGCGCTTGGCCTGGTGGCGGGTCCTTCACACCTTCTCGACCCTGTTAGAAGCGCGGAAAGATCCGCAGGGAATCCCCATCGAGGTTCGTCGTGCGCAGCGCCTCGGCGATGTCGCGCCAGGAAGCCCCGTCGGTACGGAGATTCGCATAGGATGCCCCGCATGAGGCGGGTGCTCGGTGGGCGGCATGCTCTTCTCGGAGCAGGGATCGTGCTTGTCGCCGCCTTCGCCATCTTCGCTGTCCTGATCCTGGCCGAGGACGATCCACCTGCGATCGCCGAGGAGGAGCTGCCTGCGGGCTGCCAGCCGGGCCTACCCCACATTACCTGCACGTACACGAGCTCGACCAGGTTCTCCTTCGACTCGATGGTGAGCCAGCTCGAGTCTGCTTACGAACGCCAGATCGGCTCCTCGACGCCGGTCTGGGTCCAGGCCTGGGGCGGCCGGGGGGCGAAGGGAGCTACCTGGGAAGGCTACTCCGGCGCATACGGCGGCTACGCCGGCTACGCGATCTCGGTCCAGTCCGTCGGCGACCTCGGCGGCAAGACGCTCTACCTCTACGTCGGCGCCAACGGCTCCAAGCACGCCAACTACTCCGGCCAGGGCGGCGCCTCGTCGATCGTCTCGACCCAGCCGGTGTCCCAGGGCGGCGCCTTCCCCGGCGGCCTGATCGCGGTCGCCGCCGGCTCCGGCGGCGGCGGCAAGGCCGGGGAGGAGTGCTGGACCGGCCGGGGCGGCAACGGCGGGGTCGCCATCGCCACCGGGCAGAACGTCGGCGGAAGCGGCCAGAACGGCGACGGTCCGACCCAGGGATGGGGAGGCTACGGAGGCCAGGGCGGCGCCGGCGGCGGCACCGCGGGCACTACCGGCGCCAACGGCACCGGCGGCTACGGCGGCGCCGGCAACTCCGCCGGCTCGCCCGCCGGCTGGGTGAACGTCGAAGCCGTCGACCCCGCCGCGGCCGGCTGGAACGCCGGAGCGGGTGGCGAGGGACGCGGCGGTGGTGGCGGCGGCGGCTACGGCGGTGGCGGCGGAGGCGGCGAGTGCAAGTGGGTGGCCAAGGCGGAAAACGCCATCAACGGCGGCGGAGGTGGCGGCGCCAGCTGGGCGCTCGGCAACGCCGTCGGCGATTCCGGGGCCCCGACCGACTCCAGGCAGGCCGACGGCGTCAGCTCGAAAATCGTGCTGACCATCGACGTCAGCTGAGCGGGAAGCAGTCCCTTGCCCATCGTCTAACTGGCCTTCGACGAGATCGTCTGCCGTCGCCTGGACGTCGAGGAAGAGCGGTGAAGCTCAATCAGGCCTTCGTCACGAGCACCGGGCAGGGGGCGTGGTTCACCAGTGCCCGTGCGGTGCTGCCGAACAGCAGGTTGGCAAACCCGCCGACCCCGCGGGTGCCGACCGCGGCGATGGCCGGCGCGTGCTCTTCGCAGGCAGCGATCAGCTCCGCTCGGGGTGGGCCTTCGCGCAAATCCTCGACCACGTCCTCCAGGGGCGCCGTGATCGTCGCGCGAGCCTCACGGAGGATCTCATGGCCGTGATCCCTCAGCATCTCCTGCACCGCTGACGAGGAGCCGGAGGGATCGATCACATGCACCAGGCGTAGGCTCGCGCCCAGCGCAGCGGCCAAGGTTTGTGCGGTCGCCAGCCCTCGCATCGATGCCTCTGA
>DASVWY010000084.1:0-2507 GCA_036392975.1 Solirubrobacterales bacterium
GCCCGTCGTCGATCCGGTTCCCGGCAACCCGCCAAAGAGGCTCGTCGTCGTGGATGTGCGAAAGGGCTCCGGCGAGAAGGTTGGGCCCGGCGACGAGGTCGCGGTCGAGTTCCTCATGCTTCGCTACGCGCCCCGCGAACGAATCGACAGCAACCGGCAAGGCGCGCCGCGCCGGTTCGAGCTCGGTGCCGGCACCGAGATCCCCGGCTGGGAAAAGGGTCTGAGGGGAATGCGAGTCGGAGGTCGTCGCAAGCTCGTCGTTCCACCGCGCCTCGTCTTTCCGGGGCAGAGCGGCCCCGAGGACACCATGGTCTACGTGGTCGACCTGCTCGGAGCGAACTAGATCAGGCCGGAGCGCAGCTCCTTGGCCCGCTGGCCCCATAGCTCGATCATCTCGGACGCGAAGCGGTCCACCAGTCGCGACTTGCCGGGCTCGGTCTCCTCGAACAGCATTTCGAGGTCGTCCTCCCAGACGAGGATCTTGCGATTCAGCTCGATCGGCAGGTCTTCGTCGACCTCCTCGCCCTCGATCGCGTAGGCCCTGCGCAGGACTTCGACGTTGGAGACCTTGTCCGCTGCGAAGACCATCCAGGCGTCGGGCCCCGCTTCCGCAACCAGCTGCCGAAGCTCGTCCTTGCGTTCCTCGTAGTTCTCGATGCCCATGTCCTCGGTCAGCGCGAAGACGATCGCGGCTACGTCGACGCCGAAGCGGTCGCGCAGCCTGGGCAGGGGGAAATGCGTGTACTCGATCACGTCGTGCAGCAGTCCCGCCGCCACGACCTCCTCGCCGAGCCTTTCCTCTGCCAGCCGCTCGGCAACCGCCAGCGGATGGTCGATGAACGGGATCTTGCCGGCGCCGGTCTCTCGCCACTCGCCGGAGTGAAGCTCCCACGTCAGCGCGAGCGCGTCGCGGACCAGGTCCGAGCGCTCTGCTGCAGTCTCGATCCAGGAGGAAGGAGACATCGGCAAGGAAACTAGCGCATTTGAGACCGCGAGGAAACCTCTCGTGTTCCCAGGTCCTTCGAGCCCGCGATCTCTACTGCTGTGGCGGCAGCGGCCGTGCCGGCCCGAACAGGGCCTGGTTGAGGCCGTCGATCAATCCGCGAACCAGGCGGCGGTCCCCGCCCAGCTCGAGCCGGTTCGGGTTGGCTTCGATCGTGGTGCGCAGCCAGGCCTCCGGCGGACCGGTCGCCCAGGCGGCGGGGCAGGTCTCGAGCCGCGTCGTGCAGGAAATCACGCGACCGCCGCCGACCTCGACCGTCACCCCCGCCAGGCGGCGCTCCCTCCCGCTCCCGAACTCGATGCCGAGCCGGCACGAGCCCGCCAGGTCCAGGGGCGGTTTCAGGAGCGGCATCGCGAGCAGGAAGCCGGCCTCCGCGTCGATCGGGTTGAGCGGTACGGCATGCGGGACGTGACGGCGCTCCCAGCGTGCCGCGGCCGCGATCGGCCCGGTGCCCTTGCGCAGCCAGTCGCTGATCTCGTAGGACTTGCGCCCGCCTTCGCCCTCGCCGCCCGCGATCAGGCCGGCGGCGCGCAGCTGATCGAGCTGGCGCTCCAACGCGACTCTGCCGTGGCGGCCGGCTCCGCGATCCAGATCCATCGGCTTCCCCGGCTCCGCCGCCAGGGTCTGCAGCAGCGTCGATGACCAGCTCTCGGCAAGCGCCATGAGTGCCACCCGCCCACCTTCGCTGCTGAAGGTGAGCGGCTCCTCCGGGGCGCTGGCGAGCCAGCCATCCACGGTCGTGGCGACGAACAGCAATTCCCTCCCCGGCGGGCCGGTCAGCTCGTACTCCCGCACGCTCGGAAAGAGATTGAGTTTGCGCCTGGTGACGACGCCCATCTCACCAAGCTGCTCGAGGCGGGCACGAAGGGTGGTCTGGGGCGGCGAGCCGCTCAGGCGACGCAGTTCCGAGAGCCGCCGCGGCCCGCGAGAGAGCTCATCCAGGATCTCCCTGTTGTGCGGCGTCGCCAGCAACGAGAGCGCCAGTGCTCCGGCCCGTCCTTCGCTCCCAACCTCGCCGCTGCCACCGATCTCCATGCACCGCGCATTATGACACAACTACGGTGCAGTATGGGAAACGAAGAGTACTTCTTGATTGATATAACCTTTCAAAGCATGGCGACGACGCAGGCGGATATCGAGGTTCCGAGCGACTGGTATCGGTCCGGCTTCCCGGCCGAGACCACGATCCAGATGCCGTGGGCAGACCGTACTACTGCCGAAGTCGACCGCGCTCTCGGCATGCTCAAACCCGAGGGGTCCGAGCGCATTCTCGACCTCGCCTGCGGGATCGGGCGACACTCGCTCGAGCTGCGACGAAGGGGCTTCGAGGTAGTCGGGCTGGACATCTCCGAGGAGCTGCTCGAGATCGCCCGCAGGGAGGCCGAGGCACAGTCGCTGGAGGTCTCCTTCATGCAGGCCGATCTTCGCGAGCTCGACCTCACCGAGGAGTTCGACCTCGTGCTCAGCCTCAACGACGGCGCCGTCGGCTACTTCGAGACCGACG
>DASVWY010000085.1:0-12705 GCA_036392975.1 Solirubrobacterales bacterium
GACAGCGCTCGGCCCGTTGCTAAGGCCTCCCCTCGGCACCCACCGCCACCCGCTCGACGTCAAGCCGAGGCAGGATGCGCTCCAGCCAGTTCGGAATCCACCAGTTGCGATGGTCCAGTAGCTGCATCACGGCCGGGACGAGCACCATTCGCACGACCGTGGCGTCGAGGAAGATCGCCG
This sequence comes from Solirubrobacterales bacterium, assembly GCA_036392975.1. Classification (GTDB taxonomy): domain Bacteria; phylum Actinomycetota; class Thermoleophilia; order Solirubrobacterales; family 70-9; genus VRUE01. The sequence goes on from DASVWY010000085.1 coordinate 181, forward strand.
CTGCCAGGCCGATCCCAAACAGCTTCAGGAAGACTTCCGGCGAGGCGACGAAGGCGAGGAAGACGACGACCATGATCGCCGCCGCCGCGGTGATCACCCGGGCGGTTTTCGCGAGGCCGTCGGCTACCGCTCGACGGGTGTCGCCGTCCTTCAGGTACTCCTCGCGGATTCGCGAGATCAGGAATACCTCGTAATCCATCGAGAGGCCGAAGAGGATCGCGAACATCATCACCGGCATGAACGGCGCCACCGGAACCTCGTGGTCGATCCCGATCAGTTCGCCGACCGCTCCGCCCTGGGCGACCAGGGTCATCACCCCGTAGGCGGCGCTGACCGAAAGCAGGTTCATGATCCCCGCCTTCAGCGAGATCAACGGCGAGTGGAAGGCGATCAGCAGGAGCAGGAAGGAAAGGCCGACGACGCCGATGATGAAGACCGGCATGCGATCGACGATGTATTCGCTCTGGTCCTCGAGCGCCGCGGTAACACCCCCGATCTCCGCGGTCACGCCGGAGCCGGCGAGCGCTTCGGGCACCACGGTCTCCCGCAGCCGCTTCACCAGGTCCTCGGTTGCCTCGTCCTGGGGCGAGGTGGTCGGGGTGGCGGTGAGAATCGCGGCGTTGCCCGCCTGGTTGATTTGAGGTTCGGCAACGAAGGCGATGCCGTCCTCGGCACGGAGCGTTTTCGCCAGGGAGTCGACGTCGTTCTCCGCCTCCGGGCTGGGCAGTTCGGCGGCGATCACCAGAGGGCCGTTGGCGCCGGGGCCGAACCCCTCGCTGAGCAGGTCGTAGGACTGGCGGGTCATCGTGTCCGGCGGGTCGTTGCCGGCATCGGGGAAGCCGAGGCGCATGCCCAGCGCGGGCGCGGCCAGCGCCAGCAGCACTGCCGTGGCGGCGATCGCGGCGGTCCAGGGCCGTCGCTGGACGGCGTGGCTCCAGCGGGCGGCGGGCGATTCGCCCGTACATGTAGGGGAGGCCGGTGAGGAAGAGACCGAGAACGGCGATCACGACCGTGCAGCCGGCGATGATCACACTGCGCCCGGCCGTCGTCACCGCCTCGACGACGGCGTCATGACGGTCCTTGCCGGCGTTCATCGCGGCTCGGAAGCGGGTCAGCACCAGCAGCGCGTAGTCGATCCCGACCCCGATCCCGATCAGGCCCGAGACGGCCGTGGTCCAGTCGGGGACGTCGACGACGTTGGCGAGCAGGACGATCAGCCCGCCCGAGGAGATGCCGAGGCCGATCAGGGCGATCGCCAGCGGCAGCCCCGCTGCGACCAGCGAGCCGAAGGCGATCAGGAGGACGATGGCGGCGCCGAGGAAGCCGATCCCCTCCGGGCTGGCTCCTTCCTGCGCGCGGTAGATCGGGTCGCCGCCGAGCTTAATTTCGAGCCCGCCGCCACTGTTGTCTTCAGCGGCCGCGACCAGCTTCTCGCCGTCCTCCTTCGGCACCTCCCAGCCGGGAACGGTCAGCGGCAGCGAGGTGGTGGCGATCGTCCCATCCTCCGAGACGCGGATCGCCGTCTCCGGCTCGATGTTGTCGATCTGCCTCGCCTCGGCGAGGAAGGCGTCGACGCGTCCGAGCAGCCGGGCTGTCGGCGCCGGCCGGGTCCTTCCAGACGACGAACACTTCCTGGCCGGAATAGCCCCCGAACTCGCGCTCGGTCAGGTCGCTTGCCGCCTTCGACTCGGATCCGGGCGTGTTGTAGTCCGCTTCGTACTCGCCGGCCAGCGAGGAGCCGAGGCCGATAATCACGGGCGCTCGACACGAAGGCGATCGAGCAGCTGATCGGCCCAACGACGATGCGGACCAAGGGGACGATCGAGCAGCTGACTGGTCAGGTGGAGTCCGCTGGCCCTGCGCAGAGCCGCCCCAGCGCCGGGCAACCCTCGCAGAGCGCCCAGTCCCGGCGCTCGGGCGGCGCCGGGGGAAAATCGCCCTGGCCAATCTGCTCGATCGTCGCCGCCAGGCGCTGCCGCCCCGCCTCGATCGCCACCGCGTCCAGCCTCTGCCGCACGGGCTCATCGGGTCGCTCGAGGAAGACGTAGGCGACCTCGACCTCGCTCGCCCGGCGCGCCTCGGCGACGGCGAGGGCGTAGACGTCGCGCTGCACCTCGTAGTGAGCGGCCCGCTCGGTGGGGGGGCTGCCGTTGAGCCGGTCGGTCTTGTAGTCGACCACCAGCGGCGGCTCGCCCGCGCGCTCGACGAGGAGGTCGATCGATCCGCGCAGGATCGAGAAGCGGCCGCGACCGTTGCCTCCCGAGCCGTCGTCGCCCGTCCCGACCCGCAGCAGGAAGGGGACCTCGGCGCGCACGGCGGGGCTGCCAGCGGCGAGGAGGTTGGCGAGCAGGTCGGAGCCGAGCCAGGCGCGCAGCGGCGCCAGAAGGTCGTCGCCGCCGGCCCGATCGTCGCGCTCCAAGCCGGCAGCGGCCGCATGGACGGCCACCACCTCCGTGGGCGGCTCGCGCCACCCGTGCGCCTGGCTCCACTCCAGCAGCGAGTGGACCGCTGCCCCCCGTGCGGCGCGCTCCCCCCGCGCCTCCCCGCTGGGTGAGTTCGCACTTTGTCGCGGTATACGAGACGAACCGCGAACTGAGCCTTGGAGGTCGAGCAGGTGCTCGAGATGGAAGCGGTAGGCGCAGGCTTTGTGGTTGGCCAGGGCCGTGTAGGAGAGCGGCCGGTTGGGCGCCGTCGCCGGGTGGCGCTGAAGCAAGGGCGCCGCACCTTCGCCTGGTTCGCGCGTCCTCACGTCCTCGGGGCGGCGCACGGTCAGCTCGGCGGCCCGCTCAGACGAGGGGAGGCTGACGCGAACCGCGAACTCCGAGGGCTCGAAGCTCGCCGCCAGGCCCTCGCGTGGCTCGGGGGCTGGAACCACGACCGCCGAGTCGCGCTCGCGGTCGATCCCAAGGCCGTCGACGATCCGCTCGACGATCGGCGTACCCGGCCCGTTGGTCGAGCCGGCGTCGGGCTTGACGACCCCGCTCAGGATCAGTCGCTCGCGCGCCCGCGTCACGGCGACGTGGAAGAGGCGCAGCTCCTCCTCGGCTTCGCGTCGCTGCGCCTCCTCGCGCAGTTCGCGGTAGCGGTAGAGGTTGATCGAGGCGGCGCCGAGCCGGCGCAGCTGCATCCCGACCCGCGGCTCGGCCTCGTTGCCGAGGCTGAGCAGGGGCGCCCGCGAGCCGGCGAGAAGCCGCCGCGAGAGCTGCGGCACGGCGACCACGTCGAACTCCAGGCCCTTGGCGCTGTGGACGGTCATGATCCGCACCCCGTCGTGGCCCTCGACCGCGGTCGCGGCCTGCGCGTCGACGTCGCCGTCCGCGCGCGAGGCGAGGAAGTCGAGCAGGCCGCGCAGGTCCCGCCCCTCGCTCGCCTCGAACTCGGCGGCCAGCCGCATCAGCTTGCGAACGTTCGCGAAGCGTGCCTCGCCGGCGGGCCGCGACAGCACCGCCAGGTCGTAGCGCGTCTCGCTGACGGCGGCGTCGATCAGCTCGGCGAGCGGAAGCCGCGAAGCTCGCTCGCGCAGACCCTCGATCGTCATCGCGAAGCCCCGCAGCAAGCCCTGCTCGGCGATCGGGATCCGGTCCAGCCAGGCGGCGTCCTCCAGCTCGGCTGTCTCGCGTCCGTCGAGCCGTTCCAGCGCCGGCCAGACATGGCGCCCGCGTCCGCAGGCGGCGCGCAGCAGCCAGAGCGTGTCGGGCGCGACCGCACAGGCGGGGGAAGCCAGCGCCCCGAACAGCGCCTGGTCGTCGAGCGGATTGGCGACGGTCGCCAGCAGCGCGCAGACGTCGGCCACCTGCTGCTGGGACCAGTAGCCGCGCCCGCCGACGACGTACGGACGCAGGCCGGCCCGTTCGAGCGAGTCCTCGTAGGCGTCGAGGTGGGTGAAGGCACGCAGCAGGACGACCATGCCCCCGCGCCCGACGCCGGCGTCGGCGAGGGCGCGAAGGCGGGCGGCGACGAAACGCGCCTCGGCGAGCTGGCTGGGCGGCGTCGTCGCGTCGGTTGCCGGCTGCAGCTCGATCTCCTCCGCCTCCCAGCCGTCGCGCCCGGTCAGCAGCAGCTCCACCGCCGGTCCTTCTCCCAGCGGCCTTGCTCGTTCGGGCGGGGCGCCGACCCGCAGCGGCTTGAAACCGTCGCCTAAAAGGACCCCCCCAAGCAGGTTGACCGCGCCGATCAGCTCCGGGCGCGAGCGGAAGTTGCCGCTCAGCGCCATCGTCTCCGCGTCTGGGTTGGCCTCGACCGCGGCGCGCTGCTGGCGGAAGACGTCGAGGTCGGCATGGCGGAACCCGTAGATCGATTGCAGCTCGTCGCCGACCATGACCAGCTCGCTGCCGGGACCGCGCAGCGCCTCGATCAGCCGCAGCTGCAACCGGTTGGTGTCCTGGAACTCGTCGACGAGCAGATGGCTGAAGCGGCTGCGGTAGCCAGCCCCCAGCTCGCCGCGCTCCAGCAGCCGCGCCGCCAGGATCTGCAGGTCCTCGAAGTCGATTGCCGCCCGGCGCCGCTTGGTCGCGTCGAAGCGCTGCCCGAACAGCTCCAGCAACGTGCCCACGTGCAGGTAGGCCTGGCCTCCCTCGCCGGCCTCGGCGGCGGCGGAGACGAGGGCGTCGATCGCGTCGCAGTAGGCGCCCATCGACTGGGCCGAGCTGTCGCTGCGGAGGGCCGTCAGCTCGTCGAGGTTCGGCGGGGCGCCGTCGCTGCCGCCCACCGTGGCAAGGGCGCGTTCGACCAGCTCCCGGTTCGAGTTGGTCGGCTTCAGCTCGGTCAGCGTGGTCGCCACGACGTCGGCCGCGTGGCGCAGAGCCGCGCCGAGGTCCGGCAGCGGCAGCTCGGGCAGGCGCGGCTCGGCGACGCCGCGATTGCGCAGCTCGGCGTGGGCCGAGATGACCATCGCCCGCAGGCCGGCGACCTCGAAGGCGGCGACGGTCCGCTCGCGGTCGCCCGCCTCGTCGCCGGCCAGAAAGGCTTCCAGCGCCTCGTCGAAGGCCTCCCGCGCCAGCCGCTCCGCCTCGGCGGCGTCGAGCACGCGAAAGCGCGGATCGATGCCGGCGGCCACCGGGTGCCCGCCCAGCAGCCGGTTGCAGAAGCCGTGGATGGTCGTCACCCAGCCGCCGCCGATCCCGCTGATCAGCTCGCGAGCGCGCTCGGAACCGGCTTCGGCGCGCAGCTCGATCTCGGCCCGGATCCGCTGCCGCAGCTCGGCGGCCGCCTTGTCGGTGAAGGTGAAGGCGAGTACGGCGTCGGGCGAGACGCTCTCATCGCAGACCAGCCGGCAGTAGCGCTCGACCATGACCCCGGTCTTGCCGCTGCCGGCGCCGGCCTCGATCAGCAGGTCGCGGCCCCGGGCCGCTATCGCCGCCTCCTGTTCGGGGGTGGGAACGCGCCGCCTGCTCATCGCTCCTCCGCCTCCTCCTCGCGTGGCTCGATCGGGGCGCGGTCGCGGCGGCAGATCGGGGCGAAGTCGCAGAAGAGAGGGCAGACGCCGTGGCCGCGCAGGCCCCGCCGCGGGCCGGGATCGCGGCGGATGTCCCCCTGCCGCATGCGGGCGACGATCTCGCCGGCGCGGCGGCGGGCGTCGTCCAGCAGCTCGGCGAGCCCCTCGCGATCGACCAGGTCGGTGCGGGCGAGCCCGAAGCTCGTGAGACCTTCGGCCGCCTCGTCGAGCACGAGGCCGCGCGGGCGCCTCGCGGAGGTGCCGCGCAGCGGGTGGTAGAGCCCGCCGACCGGCTCCGCGCCCCACAGCTCCGCGACCGCGATCAGGTAGAGCTGCAATTGCAGCTTCGCCTGCTCCTCGAGCTTGCCGCGAGCGGTGACGGCTCCCGCCAGCTTGTAGTCGATTACCAGGGCCCGTCCCCGCTCGTCGCGGTCGACCCGGTCGATCGCTCCATGCAGGCGCCAGCCGTCGATCTCCAAGGGCGGCCGCTCGCGCCCCTCGTCCTCGCCGAATCCGGCCTCCAGCAGCCAGGGCTCGAAGCGGCCCTCGCGCCGGGCCTCCTCGTCGAGGAAACGCGTCAGCAGGCCTTCGACCCGGCGCACGATCGCCCGCTCGGCCGGGCTCTCGCCCAGCTCGAAGGCCGCCGCGGTCTCGGCGACCAGCGCGCGCCCACGCTCCACCCATGCGGACAGCGAACCGGGGCGGGGGAGGGCGTCGCCACCGGGACGCTCGCTGTAGAGGCGGTCGAGGACGGCGTGCATGAGGCCCCCCTGCAGGAGCGGGTCGGGGGGCGGGTCCAGCGGTTGCGGCCGCAGCTCGTGCGAGACGAACCAGCGGTAAGAGCAGAGGTCGAAGCCCTCCAGGGTGGTGCCCCCGTAGGCCGGCACCTCCGCCAGCGCCTCGATCACGGCCGGGTTCGTGAGGGGGCCCGGGGCGCGAGCGGCAGCCTCCGCCGCGCGGGCCGCTTCGACCCTGGCGACGATCCGGCCAGCCGCCGGTTCGCCGACCGCCGCGGCAGCGAGCAGGCCGGGGACATCCGCAGCGTCCCCGTGGGCGGCGACCGCTCGGGCGAGCTCGATCTCCGAGGGAGCTTCGGCGACGCGGGGGACGACCTGGGCCAGGTCGCGGCCGCGAGCGATCGCGGCTTCGACCGGATCCGGCTCCTCGCCCACCGGGGTCGGCTCGAGCAGGCGCCGGACCTCATCGAGCAGGGGCGACCGATGTTCGGCGACCCCATTTTCGTCGCTGTCGCGGTATGAGAGGAAGAGGCTTTGGCGGGGGAGCGCCAGGCAGGCGTGGAAGAGGTAGCGCTCCTCGAGGTCTCCTGCGCGGCGCGGGTCGAGGCCGAGCGAATCTCGCTGCGACTCCGAGAGGAAGGGGTCGCCACCGCGGTCCGCGCGCGGGAACTCGCCCTCCTGCAGCGAGGCGACGAAGACGTGGTCGAAGCGGGCGGCTCGCAGCGCGTAGGGGCTGGCGATCCGCACCCTGCCCTCGACCGGGCCGCTCCAGACCCGGAAGCGGACCGCTTCGATCGCCGCGGCAATCTCTTCGGCGTCGGGGGCGAGCTCGACCGGATCGCCGAGCTCGCCCAGCGCCGTTGAGATCGCCGCCGCTGCCCGCAGCTCCAGGGCGTCCCGGCGGTCGGGCGGCGGACCGTCGCCCTCGCCTCGAAGCGGGCGCGCCGCCATCGTCACCGCCAGCCTGGCTAACGTCAGCGCCAGCTCCTCGGGCGCGCCCGCGGCCGCTTCCTCGATCCGCCGCACGTCGTCGGGAACCCCCTCCCGGCGCTCCCGCCACAGCTCCAGGCCAGCGGCCGCCGCTCGCAGGCGACGGCGACGCACGGCGCGCTCGAACCAGTCGACCTGGCCCCGGGGCAGGCCGGAGGGCCCGCGCATGAAGCGCAGGAGGTCGGCGACGGTGCCGTCCTCCCGCGTCGCCGCGAGCAGCGCCAGCAGGGTGGCGCCGACGGAGGTCGCCGCCGCCGACAGCTCCGCCTCCAGGGCAACCGCAACGCCGTAGGACTCGAGCACCGAGGCGACGAGGGGGCCTCGGCGCTCGGGATCCCGGAGGACGATCGCGATCTCACCCGGGTCGGCTCCCCTCGCGAGCAGCCCCGCCACCTCGGTTCCGATCGACTCGGCCTCTCCGCGCTCGCCGGCCGAGCGCAGGATCGTCAGGCCCTCTGCAGGGGGACGGCACTGGGGATCGGGTGCGCCGAAGCTCCGCTCCAGGTGGAAGAGCAGTGGGTTGGACGTATTGCCCGGATCGGCCGCGGTCCGGGTCTCCTCGACGGGGCCGAGTACCCGCAGCCGCTCGAGTAGAGAGGCGCGTGCCGCCAGCGCCGCGTTTCCTTCCTCGTACGGCAGCGCGACCGTCACCTCGGCGGTCCTCGAAAGAGCCTCGATCAGCTCGAATTGGTTCGGCGTCAGGTCGTCGAGCCCGTAGAGGAAGACCGGGCGGCGCCAGGGCACGCCACCGGCGCCCAGCGCCGAGATCGCCCGCCGGGCGACGCCGTGCGGATCGGTTCGGCCGAGGCGGTCGCGGACCTCGACGTAGCCGGCGAAGAGCGAGACGAGGTCGCCGAGGTAGGCCGAACCCTCGAGCGTCCCGGCGCCGCCCCCGACCGCGGCCGGCTCCAAGCCGGCCGCCTGCAGCTCGTCGAGCAGGCGCTCGAAGGCGAGCGCAAAACCGGGTCGGGGGGCGGAGCGCCGCAACGGGCCGAGCCGGTCCCGGCCCTCCTCGATCGCAAGCGAGACCACGCGCAGTCGCTGCGCTGCGGTCAGCTCGGTGGCGGGTGGCGTCCCTGCGGCTGCCGCCACCGCCCGGAACAGGCCGCGGAAGGTCGTCGTCGTCCCTCCCAGGATCGCCCCGCCCTCGCACAGCTCGCGCTCGAAGGCGTAGACGTCGTCCAGGGTCGGGACGACAAGAACCGGGTCGTGGTCCAGCGCCGCCTCGAACCGCTTCCGGATCAGGCCAGCGCGGCCCGAGTTGGGCGGTCCATGGATCAGCTTCAGCGGCATCGCGGACGTTCCAGCATAGGTCGGCCTCCGGCGCGCCCGAAACGGGCTTGCCGCCGCTCAGGAAGGCCGCAATCAGGGCGAATCCGACCCCAGCTTTGCCGTCTTGCGGCCTCTCTAGATTGAACCCAGCGAATGTCCCTCTGCTTCGTAGATCCCGCTGACGCGATCCGCGCAATCGCCGACTCGATCGGCCGCGAGGCCCGTCGCCAGCTGCTCGGCGAGGCCGTCCGTGCCTGGGTCGATGAGATCCCCGACCATGAGCTCGAGGTGCACTACGCGAAAGCCCTGGCCGAGCTCGACGAGCACGACATCTCGATGCTCGCCGCCTGGCACGGGTCGCTCGAGTTGGGCCAGCCGCTCCCCAACCGTGACTTCCTGATGGGCGCCTTCGGCTCGCTTGGCGACAACCGCCGCGAAGCCCTGAAGCTGGCCGCCGGCTTCCGCGGCGAGGAGGCGGTCGACGCCGGCCTCACCGAGGAGGACGCGCTGGAGCTGGTCCTCGACATGCTCTCCGGGCCGCGCCTGATGGAGCTTGCGGTCGAGGCCGTCGAGCTCTACGTCTGGGACCGCGCCGGCTCTGAGAACTAGCTGGAACCCTGCAAACCGGCGCATTTCGGGGTCTTCGGTCGGTCGGATCGGGTCACGCACTGGAAGTGCGCTCCCCTCACCGCCCTCCCTGCATCCCCCGAACTGCTTGGTTTTCGGGCTCCAGGGCCTTTCTGATGTCCGAGATCGCCTGCTGGTTGTCCTGGAAGTGGACCGCTTCGATGCCGGCCTTGCGGGCCCCTTCGCAGTTGACGAGGACGTCGTCGACGAAGAGGCAGGCCGGCGCCGGTAGGCCGAGCTGTTCCAGGGTGAGGGCGTAGATCTTCGATTCGGGCTTGCGGCAGCCGACGAAGCCGGAGTCGACGACCGTCTCGAAAATCTCGTCGACCGGCAGCATCGAGCGCCACAGCGGCTCCCACTCCTTCACGTTGTTGGTCAGCATCGCCATCCGGTAGCCACGGTCCTTCAGCTCCCGCATCAGGTCGATCATCGGCGGGTTCGGTTCCAGTGCTTCGAAGTAGATCTCTTTGAAGCGGTGCATTTCGGGGCGGTGGCCGAGCAGGGGCTCGAGACTGTCGGTGAGCTGCTCGAGGAAAGCGACCTCGGTGATCTCACCCCGCTCCATCTCGAAGAGCGGGTTGTCGCCGTTGGCCTCGGTCGCGGCCTGCATCGCCCTGCCCAACAGCTCGGTCGTTATTCCGGTCTGGTCCTGGAAGGCCATGAAGGACTGGATCAAGGGTGAGGTGAGGACGCCGCCGAAATCGGAGATCACGGCCTGGATCCCGTTCTCCTCAGCCATCGCTCCGGACCACCTCGTAGTGGCCGAGGCCCTCGCGCCCCTCGACCGACCAGCGGAAGAAGGCGATGTCGGCGCTCAACCCCTCCTGTCGCACCTTGGCGGCGCTGATCAGGGTCCCGGCGCCGCGCAGCGGCTGTCGGCCCTCGTCGTCGACCCACAGCTCCAGCGTCGCCCGCCGCTGCACGCCGTCCTCGCCGTACTCGGTCGAAAGCAATGCCTCGGAGACCTCGACAGGCGCCCCGTCCGGGTCGCAGAGCACGGCGCTGACCCGCTCCTCGCCGTGTCCGCCCACCCCGGCGGGCCGGGATGCGCTCAGCGCCAACAGGCCGCCGTCGGAGAAGACGACGCCGATCGACCGGCGTTGGATCTGGCCCGGGTCCTGGCTCATCGACCCGGCAGCCTACCCAGGTCGGCCCCGGTCATCGCTAGGCTGTTGTGCATGTCGGAGAACCAGACCGAGGCGCTGACCGAGGACGACGTCCTCGAGGCGCTCGAGGAGGTGATCGACCCCGAGCTGGGCCTCGACTTCGTCTCGCTCGGCCTCGTCTACGACGTCGACATCGAGAACGAAGACGTCTACGTCACCTTCACGCTGACCACCCCGGCCTGCCCGATCGGCCCCCAGGTCTCCGAGCAGATGAAGGAGTTCGTCGGCGACCTCCCCGGCGTCAGCGCCGTCCACCCGAAGATGGTCTTCGACCCCCCCTGGTCCCCGGAGATGATGTCCGAGGACGCCAAGTTCGCCCTGGGCTTCTAGAGCAGCACAACCCTCAACCGTTCCGGCCCGGTTAGCGCGCCGATTTCTGCACGCACCAATCTGCACGCGCGGCGGCTTGCCACACGGAAATTGCAGGGAATTTTCTCCCGAATTAACAATTGCTCGGAATCGAGCAGGTGTTTATTAGGAAATATTTGATTTATTAAGTTTATATTGATTAGCTACGCCTCATCCACAAAGAGAGGGGGCGTCAGCCCGGCGCCGGCCGACGCCCCCTTGCTCAGAACGAAAGGACCAGAAATGAGCCTTAAGCTCAAGGCACTAGGCCTCGGCCTCCTCGCCGCGATGGCGTTTAGCGCCGTTGCTGTGATGAACGCCTCGGCAAACGGAAGTGGGCACTTCGTCTCTGAAGCGGCACACACGAACATCGTAGGATCGGAGGGTGGAACGCACAATCTCCATCTCACTAACCACGGCCTGAGCGGAGAAGTCGGCTGTGCACAGGACACGTACACCGCCACAGCCGAAGGGGCGACAGTTAACGATCTCCTCGTCACGGCGACCTATGGCGGATGCACCACAACAGGAACCAGCACTACGGTGCCGGTTGACATGAACGGCTGTAAGTATCGGTTCACAGTCGCGGGAGGCACGACCAGCAGCACCGAGCAGACAGTCCATCTGGAGTGTCCGGCTGGACAGTCGATAAAAGTTACACACCCGAACTGTACGGTCACGGTTCATCCACAGACAGTGAACACGGGCGTTACATATACACACGTAACCGAAAATGGCAAAAACGCCGTTACACTGGATTCGAACGTCCAGTTCAACACCACAAGGCACGGCCTGTGTCAGTTCATCGCCCCGACAAACGGGACCGGAACACTCGTCGGGTCGGCAACAGTTCAAGGGTTCAATACCGAAGGCACTCAGGTAAGCGTCACAGCTACATAAGCCGTTGGAGTCTCTGCGCGGTCGGACCGTGTGGGTCCGCCGGGCGTTGAAGGCCTTGGGCCGGGGGAATCCCCCGGCCCAAAGGCTTTGGAGGATCTAGATCGAGTGCGCAGATAAGTTCTTGACAGGACCTTTTCAGTTTCGATAATCTTCATTCCGTTAGTTGCTCGGGAACGTAGCTGTTTTGAGCAGGCAAAGGTCCGAGAAAGGGCCCTGGGGGTGGAAATTGAGATCAGGGGGCAGCGGGGGAGCAGGCGCAGCGATTGTCGCTGCGTCTGTATCGATGCTCGCGATGGCCCTCGGTTTCACCGCGGTGGCCACGGCCGCGCCCCTCGACTTCGTCTTGCAGATACCGGAAGACCAGCTCACTCCGGGCGAAGGGGCGGCAGAACTCGATGGCCCACGCGACATTGCCGGCAACCCGGATACCGGTCACGTCTACATCACCGACGCCGAAAATGCCCGAATCAGCAAGTACACCGCCTGGGGCCTCTTCGTCAAGGCCTGGGGCTGGGGGGTCGAGAACGGGGCCAGCGAACTGCAGAGCTGCGGTCCTGCCCAACCGGAAGCCGAACCGCCTCCGTCGCTCTGTCAGCGCGGAAGCGAAGGGAGCGGGGAGGGCCAACTCGCGCGGCCAAACGGGATAGCCGTCGATTCGGCCGGCGACATCTACGTCCTCGACAGGTTGAACCTGCGGGTGCAGAAGTTCAGCCCGGCGGGCGAGTTCCTGCTGATGTTCGGCGGGAAAGTCAATAAAACGAAAGTCGACGAAGGCGCCCCCGCGGCGCAGCAGAACGTCTGCCCCCTTGATCTCGGCGACGTCTGTCAGGCCGGCACCAGCGGCACCGCGCCGAGCCACCTCGCCGGCACCGTCGGCAACTACATCGCCTATAGCCCCTTCGACGACGCGATCGTGGTCGGCGACAAAGACCGGATCCAGATCTTCAATCTCAATGGCGGCTTCGAAGGAGAAATCCCGTTCACCGGCCCGCTTGCCGCGTTCGCCGGCCAGTCGGTGAACGCCCTCGAGGTCGACGCGGCAGGCAACATC
>DASVWY010000086.1:0-3093 GCA_036392975.1 Solirubrobacterales bacterium
TTAACCGCCCCATACGGTGGTTAACTCACGGCACGTCCGCTCGTCGGGCCTCGATGTTGAGGCGGACGTAGTCGAGGGTCAGGGGCTCGCCGGCCTCCTCGAGGACCGCTTCGGCGAAGGGGCGGCGCAGGTCCTCGGGGAGCTGGGCGAGGTGCGGGCCGAGGGTGACGGTCGAGATGAACTCGAGCGGCTGCGCCGGCGTCACCGGCTTCGGCTGCAGCCAGCAGCGCACGTCGGTGAAGCCGGCCCTCTGCAGCCGCCGTTCGGTCTCGTCGGGCGCGGCGAAGTTCCACATCGGCGCCATGCCCTCGAAATGCGGGCCGAAGCGGGGCTGCGCCGCCGCCGCGACGATCGCCCGCGTGTACTCGGCCACGTTGCCCTGGCCGCCGCACTGGGCGACCAGCCGCCCGCCGGGCCGCAGCGCCGCGTGCAGGCGACGGAAGAGGCGATCGTGGTCGACGATCCAGTGGAAGGTCGCGGTCGAGAAGATCAGGTCGACGGGCTCCTCGACCTCCAGCTCGGAGAGGTCGGCCACCCGGTAGGTCACCTGGTCCCCCAGCCGCTCCCGCGCCTTGTCGATCATCGCCGCCGAGCCGTCGACGGCGATCAGGCGACCGCGGGGGAGCCGCTTCGCCAACTCAGCGCTGACCCGTCCCGAGCCGCAGCCGGCGTCGAGGACCGTCTCGTCTCCGCTCAGCTCGAGTCGCTCGAGCACCTCGACCCCCCACTCGAATTGGGGATCGGAGACCTCGTCGTAGGTCTCGGCGTCCCACTCGCGGGGGCCGGTATTGATCGTCCGCGTCGTCTCGGAGTCGCTCACAACGCCGTCGTCGCCGGGCCGGACAGCGGAGCCGCGCGCTCGAACTCGTCGATGGCGGCAGCGTTCTCCAGCGTGATGCCGATGTCGTCGAGACCCTTCAGCAGGCGGTGCTTGACCTCGGGCTCGATCGCGAAGCGGAAGACACCGGACGCGCAGGTGACGGTCTGGTCGTCAACGTCTATCCGGGCCTCCCCCGCCTCCGCAACTGCGCGGCAGTGTTCCTCGTCGAGGACGACCGGCAGCAACCCGATCTTGGTGCAGTTGCCGTAGAAGATGTCGGCGAAGGAGGGCGCGATTATCGCCTCGAAGCCGAAGTCCTCCAGCGCCCAGGGGGCGTGCTCGCGCGAGGAGCCGCAGCCGAAGTTGCGGCCGGCGAGGAGGATCGGATTCGGCTCCAGCTCGATCTCGCCGTCGCGCAGCCAGTCGTAGAAGAGGAACTCGCCGAAGCCGGTGCGCTCGACCCGCTTCAGGAACTGCTTGGGGATGATCTGGTCGGTGTCCACGTCGGCGCGGTCAAGCACCGAGACCTTGCCCTCGATCACGTCGATCGGTCGCATCCTCAGCTCCAATCCCTGATGTCGACGAAGTGGCCCTCGATCGCGGCCGCCGCAGCCATCCTCGGGCTGACCAGGTGCGTCCTGCCGCCCTTGCCCTGCCGCCCCTCGAAGTTGCGATTCGAGGTCGAGGCGCAGCGCTCCCCCTCCATCAGGATGTCGGGGTTCATCCCCAGGCACATCGAGCAGCCGGCCTCGCGCCATTCGAAGCCGGCGGCGCGGAAGACCTCGTGCAGGCCCTCCTCTTCGGCCTGCGCCTTGACCTGCTGCGAGCCGGGAACGACCATCGCCCGCACCGAGCCGGCGACCTTGCGGCCGTCGACGATCGCCGCCGCCTCGCGCAGGTCCTCGACCCGCGAATTGGTGCAGGAGCCGATGAAGACGCGCTCGGGCCGCACCTCGGTCATCGGCGTGCCGGGCTCGAGCGCCATGTAGGCGAGCGCCCTTTCCGCCGACTCGCGATCGGCCGGGGACTCCATCGCGGCGGGGTCCGGAACCGAGTCGGTCACCTCGACAACCATTCCCGGGTTCGTCCCCCAGGTGACCATCGGCGAGACGCCCGCGGCGTCGATCTCGACCTCGGTGTCGAAGGCGGCGCCGGCGTCGCTCGGCAGCTGCCGCCAGCGCTCGACTGCGGCGTCGAAGTCCGACGGTGCGGCGGGTCGTTCCCGCACCCACTCGAAGGTGGCCTCGTCGGGGGCGACCATGCCGGCACGGCCGCCGCCCTCGATCGTCATGTTGCAGACCGTCATCCGGCCGGGCATCGAGAGCGACTCGATCGCCGGCCCCGCGTACTCGACCGCGTGGCCGACCATGCCGCCGGTGCCGAGGCGGCCGATCGTCGCCAGGATCAGGTCCTTCGGGGTGACCCCGGGCCCGAGCTCGCCTTGGTAGAGGATCCGCATCGTCTTCGGCCGCTTCTGGACCAGGCACTGGGTCGCCAGCACGTGCTCGACCTCGGAGGTGCCGATGCCGAAGGCGAGCGCGCCGAAGGCGCCGTGAGTCGAGGTGTGGCTGTCGCCGCAGACGATCGTCATGCCCGGCTGGGTGACGCCCAGCTCGGGCCCGATCACGTGAACGATCCCCTGCCGGTCGGAGCCGAGCGAGTAGATCGGGATGCCGAACTCCTCGCAGTTGCGCTCCAGCGTCTCCACCTGAACCCTGGAGAGCTGGTCGGCGATCAGTCGCGCCGTCTTGGTGCCGTCGGTCGGCACGTTGTGGTCGGCGGTGGCCAGGGTCCGGTCCGGGCGGCGAACCGTGCGGCCGGCCAGCCGCAGCCCGTCGAAAGCCTGCGGGCTCGTGACCTCGTGGACGAGGTGCAGGTCGATCCACAGCAGGCCCGGCGCGACCTCGTGGGCGGCCCAGATCTTGTCGAACAGCGTCGTCGGTGCGGTCATCGGTGTCAGCTCCTGCGTAGGCCGGCCGAGACGACCGCGAAGAGGACCGCGTCGTCGTCGCCGGGGTTCTCGAAGTGGTGGGGCAGGTCGGCATCGAACGTCACGCAGTCGCCCTCGGCGAGCTCGTGGCGCTCGCCGTCGATGCGCAGCACGACGCGGCCGGACTGCACGAGCGCCGTCTCGCGGCTGCCGGGCTCGTGCATGGGCGGGTCGCCGGCGCCGCCGGTGCGCGCGCCGGCCGTCAGCGTGTGGCGGCTGAGCTCGGCGCGCTGGCCGGGCAGCGGGGCGGTGAGGATCTCGAAGGCGTGGCCGTGCTCGGCCG
>DASVWY010000087.1:0-6083 GCA_036392975.1 Solirubrobacterales bacterium
AGCGGACGATGACGACACCGCCCGGCTCGACACCGGTCACGACACCGTCGCCGAAGCTGGCGTGGACGACGTCGTCGCCGGTGCGCAGCTCGAGCGCCGGCCCGGGGTCGATCGGCGCGACGGTCTCGCCGGGCCCACCGGCGTCCCATGCTGCGAGCGCGGCGCTCGGTGCGTTGGAATGCCGCTCGGTCAGCTCGGCCGGCAGCTCGTCGACGAAGCGCGAGGGCAGGTTGTGCTCGGAGCGGCCGAACAGGCGCCGCTCGCGGGTCCAGGTCATGTAGAGGCGCTGGCGGGCACGGGTGATGCCCACGTAGCAGAGGCGGAGCTCCTCCTCTTCGGCGCCCTCTTCCAGCGCCCTCATATGGGGGAAAGCGCCGTCCTCGCAGCCGACGATGAAGACCGTGTCGTACTCCAGGCCCTTGGCGTTGTGCAGGGTCATCAGCGTGATCAGCGACTCGTCGCTCAATCCGTCCTGCTCGGTGTAGAGGGAGATCTGCTGCAGGAACTCCTCCAGCGGCGGCACCTCGGCGTCCCCCTCCAGCTCGCGGTTGACGTCGAACTCGGCGGCGACGCCGATCAGCTCCTCCAGGTTCTCGATCCGTCCCTCGGCCTCGACCGTGCGCTCCGCCGCCAGGGCTTCGAGATAGCCGCTCTCGTGCAGGGTCGCCTCCAGCAACCCCGCCACCGACGCCGAGTCGGCGCGCGCCCGCAGCCCCTCGAGCGTCTCGTAGAAGCGGGATACGGCCTTGATCGCGGCCGCGCCGAGGCCCGGCACCTCCTCCGCCCGGGCAGCAACCTCCCAGATCGGCAGCCCGGTCGTGTTGGCGTGGGCCGCCAGGCGCCCCTGGCTGGTGTTGCCGATCCCGCGCCGGGGCGAGTTGACGATCCGCGCGAAGGAGACCTGGTCGGCCGGGTTGACGAGCAGGCTGAGGTAGGCGACCGCGTCCTTGATCTCGGCCCGCTCGTAGAACTTGGTTCCGCCGATCACCTGGTAGGGCAGCTCGAAGCGGACCAGGGTGTCCTCCAGCACCCGGCTCATCGCATTGGTCCGGTAGAAGACCGCGACGTCCTCGCGCCGCACGCCCTCCTCCTCGCCGAGGCGCTCGATCTCCGCCGCGACCCAGCGCGCCTCCTCGTGCTCGTCGGAGAGCTCGGAGAGCTGCAGCGGCTCGCCACCCGCCAGCTCGGTCCAGAGCCGCTTCGGCCGCCGCTCGCGATTGCGCTCGACGACCGCGTTGGCGGCCGAGAGGATGGTCTGGGTCGAGCGGTAGTTCTGCTCGAGCTTGACCACCTCGGCCTCGGGAAAGTCCCGCTCGAAGTCGAGGATGTTGCGGATGTCGGCGTGGCGGAAGCCGTAGATCGAGTTGTGAGTGACCACGCCGTTGGCGATGAAGTTGTGCGTTCCCTCGACGTTGATGTCGTACACCGGCCGCTCGAGCGTCACCTTCTCAACCGACTCGACCCAGTCATAGCCTCCATCCTCGGTGAAGACGGTCATCCCGGGCCGAACCGACGAGGCCGGAATGGTGGGCAGGGAATTTCCGATCATCCGACCGCTCTGCGTCTGACCGAAGCGACCGTAGAAGCTGACGTCGACATCGAGAGCGGAGCTGATCTCGCCGGCCAGCCTTATCGTCGCGCCGAAGTCCTTCATCACGGTCTCGAACCGCCATGACTCCGAAGCCGCCTTCGCCGGGCGCGCCTTGAGCCCTATTGCCTCCAGAGCGCGCCTGCCCTCCGGATCGCGTCCGGCTAGAGCGATCCGGTGCATCGGCGTATTGCCCCTCTTCTCTGCGCAGAGAGTGATCCTGAGAACGCGGCGGCGCCCGTCGGACGTGGCCGCAAGATGATGCGGGTGCTGAATGCTCAAGCCCTCGTCCTCGAGCAGACGAAAGCCACCGGCCTCCGTATCGATCGTCGAGAAGACCTCGTCTATCAGGCGCTGGTTCCCGATCAGGCTCTTCCCGGAAGCCGATTTTCGCTGCACGAACGGCAGCATCGGCAGGCTGTAGCGCAGAGACAGAGAGATCTCAGCCGCCCGAGCCTCCGCATCGGTCTCGTGAGCGGAAATAACCCAGACGGCATCGGCGTGCTCATGCAGGCATCGCCGGCGGATGCCCACTGCCGATCGGCCCCTCTGCGAGTAAACCCCGCTCGTCCCAACCCGGAACCCCACCCCCCGCTTCCACATCAGATAAGTCAGGTGCAACTGCGGGGTCGTGCCCAGTCGGTATCCGGCGAAGTGCATGTGCTCGGGGGTGCTGGTCAGCTCCTTGCCCGCGTGGGTTCTAATTGCAATTCCCTTCTTCTCCCAAGCCTTGAAGACCCCCGTCACGCGAGCGGGGCGAAAGTCTGCACTGCCATGGCAGGACATCACCTCCTCGCCCTCGACGAGTTGCTCGATCGGCTTTTGTGACCCGTCCCCCATCGTCACCAGCGTGCCCTCCACCAGGCATTGGTCCTCGTCGCCGACCACCATCAGGTTGCCGTGCTCGGAGGTGAGCAGCTGCAGCAGCCGGTACTGGGCGTGGTTGGTGTCCTGGTACTCGTCGACGAGGACGTGGCGGAAGGTGCGGCGCCAGCGCTCGCGCACCTCGTCGAACAGCTCCAGGGCGTTGACGGTGCGGACCAGGAGGTCGTCGAAGTCGACGGCGTTGGCCGCGATCATCCGCTTTTCGTAGAGCGCGTAGACCTCGGCCACGGTTTCCTCGAAGACGCTGCCCTGCTTCTCGGCGTAGGCGCCGGCGTCAACCAGCTGGTTCTTGGCGCCGGAGATCTGGGCCCGAATCGCCCGCGGCGGGTAGCGCTTGGGGTCGACGTGCAGCTCCTCCATGCAGCGTTTCAGCATCCGCAGCGAGTCCGACTCGTCGTAGATCGTGAAGCCGCGCGAGTAGCCGAGCCGCTCGGCGTCGGCGCGCAGCATCCGCGCGCAAGCCGAGTGGAAGGTCGTCACCCACATCGCCCGGGCCGAGCGGCCGACCAGCGCCTCGACCCGCTCCCGCATCTCGGCGGCGGCTTTGTTGGTGAAGGTGATCGCCAGGATCTCCCCCGGCCGGGCCCGCTCGGTTGCCAGCAGGTAGGCGATGCGGTGAGTCAGGACCCGGGTCTTGCCGGAACCCGCGCCGGCCAGCACCAGCAGTGGCCCCTCGCCGTGCCGGACGGCCTGACTTTGCGGCTCATTGAGGTTGGCCAGGAGCCGCTCGGCGCGGTCGGCGCCGGGTTCGGTCGGGGCGCCCTGTGGGCGCTCGGAAGCGTGCTCGGACATCTCCGACTCGGCTTGCAGCATGGTCAGCCGAGCATAGAGAGACGGACGGCGCTATCCGCCGGCGGAGGAGCGACCCGTGCGGGTGTCGAGATCGCGGCGCTCCACCTGCGCCGGATCGCCGCCGTCGAGCTCGGCCAGCCGCTCCTCGACCTTTGAGATCCGCTCCGATAGCGACTTGATCGCCTCGGCGATCGGGTCCGGCAGGTGGATCCAGTCCGCATCCGGCCCCTCGACCCGGCGCCCTTCGACCTTGACCGGGTGGCCGGGGTTGCCGACCACCGTCGAGCTCGGCGGCACGTCCTCGACGACGACGGTGTTGGCGCCGATCTTCGCCCCGTCCCCAACCGAGATCGGACCGAGCAGCTTGGCGCCGGAGCCGACGGTGACGTTGTCTCCAAGCGTTGGGTGGCGCTTGCCGCGTTGGAAGCCGGTGCCGCCCAGCGTCACCCCCTGGTAGAGCGTCACCGACTTGCCGATTTCCGCGGTTTCGCCGATCACCACGCCGGAGCCGTGGTCGATGAACAGCTCGGGCCCGATCTTCGCAGCCGGGTGGATCTCGACCCCGGTGATGGAGCGGGTCAGGTAGGCAATCGCGCCCGGCAACAGCGGCACCCCGGCGCCGTGCAGGACGTGGGCGACTCGGTGCGCCAGCAACGCCTGCACACCGGCCCAGCTGGTCAGAATCTCCAGGGTCGATACCCCCTGCGCGGCGGGGTCGCGCTCGCGCGCCGCCTTGACGTCGTCCTTGACCTCGCAGGAGATGCGGCGCAGCGCGTTCACGGTGCGAAGAAGGGTAGGGACATGTAGCGCTCGCCCGAATCGCAGACGACGGTGACGACGCGCTTTCCCGCCAGCTCCGGCCGCGCCGCCACCTCCAGCGCCGCCCAAATGTTGGCTCCGGCCGAGATCCCCGCCAGGACGCCCTCGCGCTGGGCCGCGAGCCGTGCCGTCTCCAGCGCGTCCTCGTCGTCGACGGCGATCGTCTCGTCGACCACCGAGCGATCCAGCACCTCGGGCACGAAGCCGGCGCCAATGCCCTGGATCTTGTGCGGGCCCGGGGAGCCCCCGGAGAGCACCGGCGAGGCCGCCGGCTCGACCGCCACCACCAGCGCCTCCGGGTTGCGCTCGCGCAGCATCCGGCCGACGCCGGTGATCGTCCCCCCCGTCCCGACCCCGGCGACGAAGGCGCCGACCTCGCCGCCGGTGTCGCGCCAGATCTCCTCGGCGGTGGTGAGACGGTGGATCTCGGGGTTGGCGGGGTTGGAGAACTGCTGCGGCATGAAGCCCTTGCGCTGCTCGCAGATCTCTTCGGCCAGCGCCACCGCCTCCCCCATCCCGCCCAGCGAGGGGGTCTCCCGCACCTCGGCCCCGTAGGCGCGCAGCAGCTTCGCCCGCTCCCGACTCATCCCCTCCGGCAGGGTGAGGATCAGCTCGTAGCCGCGGGCCGCGCAGACCATCGCCAGCGCGATCCCGGTGTTGCCGCTGGTCGGCTCGACGACCACCGATCGCCCTCGCTCGATCAGCCCCTCCTCCTCGGCGGCGTCGATCATCGCCACTCCGATCCGGTCCTTCACCGAGCCGCCAGGATTGAAGTACTCCAGCTTGGCGCAGACCTCCGCCGCCAGGCCCTCACCCATGCGGCTGAGCGAGACCAGCGGCGTGTTGCCCACCAGGGCGGATGCCTCGGGCCCGATTCGCACGGCTCGCACTCTAGTGGTGCGTCGCTGGGCCGCTTGCCGCCGACGTCGACCATCCGCGCCGCGCCCTCTTCAACTGGCCGGGTCTGCCGCCAGTAAGCGCGACCGCTGGCTGCGCGCTGGCGGTGCTGCCTGCGCACTGCTCTTCCTGTCCCAGCGGATCTCCCTGCCGGGCAGCCTGATCGTGCTCGGCGCAGGCGCCATTACAAGTTGGGTGCCCGCACCGCCACTTCGACCGTGGCCGCCGGGACGGTCTTCCTCGCGCTGAACCTCGGTCTCGGCTCCTCCCTGCCCGCCCTGCTCCAGCTTCTCGCGCCCGGAGCCTGGCGGGAATGCTCGCCTTCGTAGCGATCCAACACGGGATGCTCGCCGGCCAACTCGAGCGCCTCGACGACCGCCTCCTCGCCGCCGGCGCCGCAGTCGTCGCGGGCCGGGCCCTCTGGAGACAGGCGCCATGGACGCCCAGGCCAGTCGCGATCAGATGACATCCCAGAATCGTGTTTGATCTGGCCGAATGGAACCTAAGACGGTGGTGCGCTACGCCCAAAGCGCCGAGGAATTAGACGTTCTGGAGCCGCTTTGGAACGCGCTGCAAGAGCATCATTCTGAAATCCTTCCGGCACTCGGAGGTCAGACCCCGCCACGTCCTCGTTCGGACGCCTGGGTCCGTCGACGTGCCAAGTACGAGCGATGGCTGGAGGATGCGGAATCCTTTTTCGTTGTAGCGGAGGAGGACCAGGAGCCAGTCGGATATGCCTTCGTGACAATCGATCCGGGCTATGCGGGATGGGCCACTGGCCGCCTTGCAGAGCTCGAGACGCTTTCGGTGTTGCCCGCGCACCGAGGAGCGCAGATAGGAGGCCAACTGCTGGACGCCGTGTGGTCGAAACTTGCCGAGCGCGGGGTCGAGGAGATGGCCATAACGACAGCCCTCACGAACGTCGATTCCCATCGCTTCTACGAGCGTCACGGATTTCAGCAGGGATTCGTCGTCTATTACGGCAAGCGCGAGGCAGCAAGCTGACATCGCCGCTGTATTACGCAGCGGCCCTCACGAAGGCTGAGAGGGGTCGACGAGCTTGACTCCTGCCTGCTTGAAGTCGCTCTGGTTCAAGGTAGCT
>DASVWY010000088.1:0-6687 GCA_036392975.1 Solirubrobacterales bacterium
GTACCGGGACTGGCTGGGCGCAGGACGACGTGGCCGGCGCCGTAGCGGCCGACGATCTTGTGGGTCAGCGTCTGCCCGTATTTGGGCACGCGGATGAGGCTCTTGCGCGCGTTCTCGACCGCCTTCTGGATCGCCAGCGGCACCTCGCGGGCCTTGCCGTAGCCGATCCCGACGACGCCCTCCTCGTCGCCGACGGCAACCAGCGCGGTGAAGGAGAAGCGGCGGCCGCCCTTGACCACCTTGGCGACGCGGTTGATCTCGATCACCCGCTCCTGCAGGTCGAGCCCGCGGGGAGACACCGTCTCCACGTTGGTCATGTCCATGCCCTTCATGCCTGACCCCTGCAAACCGGCGCATCTCGGCGTCCTCGGTCGGCCGTCTTGCTCACGCACATGAGTGCGCTCGCTGCGCCAGCCTCCCTGCGTCCACCGACCTGCTTGGTTTTCGGGGTCATACCCACTAGAAAACCAGACCCTTCTCTCTCGCGCCTTCCGCCAGGGCCTTGACCCGGCCGTGGAACTTGTAGCCGCCGCGGTCGAAGACGCAGGTCTCGACGCCGGCGGCCTTCGCCCGCTCGGCCAGCAGCTCGCCGGCCCGCTTCGCCTGCTCGCTCGCCTTCAGCTTGCGCAGCTCCGGCTCGATCCAGTTGACCGCGGCGACCGTGTGGCCCTTGCCGTCGTCGACGAGCTGGGCGAAGACGCCGCGGTTGGAGCGGTAAACGGAGAGGCGCGGCCGCTCGGCGGTGCCGACGATGCGGGCGCGCACGCGACGGCGGCGGCGCAGCCTGCTCTGGCGCTTGGTGAGAACGGTCATGGCTAGGCCCGCTTCCCAACCTTGCGCAGGACGTGCTCGTCGCGGTAGCGGATGCCCTTGCCCTTGTAAGGCTCCGGCGGGCGGCGCTTGCGGATGTCGGCGGCAACCTGACCGACCAGCTGCTTGTCGATCCCGCGGACGATGATCTCGGTCGGCTGCGGGACCTCGAACTCGATCCCCTCGGGGGGCTCGATCGAGACCGGGTGCGAGTA
This sequence comes from Solirubrobacterales bacterium, assembly GCA_036392975.1. GTDB lineage: Bacteria > Actinomycetota > Thermoleophilia > Solirubrobacterales > 70-9 > VRUE01. The sequence continues at coordinate 1,026 of DASVWY010000088.1, forward strand.
GCCGAGCGCCATCTCCAGGCTTTTGCCTTTGAGCTGGGCGCGGTAGCCGACGCCCTGGATTTCCAGCCGCTTCTCGAAGCCCTCGGTGACGCCCTCGACCATGTTCGCGATCAGGCTGCGCGTCAGGCCGTGCAGGGCACGGTGCTCGCCACGGTTGGTGGGACGGCTGACGGTGACGGTGCCGTCGTCCTGCTCGACCTTCATCTCGGGCGAGAGCGCCTGGGCCAGCTCGCCCTTCGGCCCCTTGACGGCGACGCGGCCAGGCGCGACCTCGACCGTGACGGCCTCGGGGACGGGGATCGGTTTTCTTCCGATGCGGCTCATCTGACTTACCAAACGTAAGCGACTACCTCGCCGCCGACTCCCTTCGCGGTCGCTTCGTGCCCGGTCATCACGCCGACCGAGGTGCTGACGATCGCCGTGCCGGTGCCGCCGTGCACACGCGGGATCTGCTTGTGATCGACGTAGCGGCGACGGCCGGGGCGGGAAATCCGCTCCAGCCCGGCGATCACCGGACGCCGGTCCTCCGTGTACTTGAGGCGAATCTTGATCTCCTCGCCGACGCGGGCGGACTCGCGGTTGAAGTCGTCGATGTAGCCCTGCTCCTTGAGGATCCGCGACATCTCCTCCTTCAGCCGCGAGGCGGGGATGCTGACCTCGTCGTGGCCGGAGCCGAGGGCGTTGCGGATCCTGGTCAGGTAGTCGGCTATCGGGTCGTTGAGCATGGTTCAGTTGGTCCCGTCTGTTCCTACCAGCTCGACTTGGTCATGCCCGGCACGTAGCCCTCATGGGCCGCCTCGCGCAGGCAGATCCGGCAGAGGCCGAACTTGCGGTAGTAGCCGCGCGGCCGGCCGCAGCGGCGGCAGCGGTTGTATTCGCGGCTCTTGAACTTGGCCTTGCGGCCCTGCTTCACCTTCATCGAAGTCTTAGCCATCGTTTGAGCTCTCTTTCTCAGCTGCGTCGGCGTCGGCCTGTTCCGTCTCGCCCTCGGCGCCGTCGCCCTCCTCGCCGGCTTCCGGCTCGGGCTTTGCGTAGGCCTCCGGATTCTCCTCTTTGAGCTGCTCCAGCGCGGCCTGCTCGGCTTCGGCCCGCTGCCGGGCTTCCTCGTGCCGTTTCTCCTCTTCGGCGGCTTCCGCCACGGATCGGTCTTCGCCCGGCCGCCCCTCTTTGGCAAAGGGCATACCGAGCGCCAGCAGCAGTTCGAAGGCCTCGAGGTCGGTCTTGGCGCTGGTCGCGATGGTCACGTCCAGGCCCCGCACCTCGTCGATCGAGTCGTAGTCGATTTCCGGGAAGATCAGCTGCTCGCGCACGCCCATCGAGTAGTTGCCGCGGCCGTCGAAGGAGCGCGGGTTGAGACCGCGGAAGTCGCGGATCCGGGGGACGGCGATCGAGTTGAGCCGGTCGAGGAACTCCCACATCCGCGCCCGCCGCAAGGTCACCGAAAGGCCGACGGGCATTCCCTCGCGGACCTTGAAGGAGGCGATCGACTTGCGGGCCCGGCGCACGCTCGGCTGCTGGCCGGCGATCGTCGCCAGCTGCTCCTGCGCGGCCTCCAGCATTTTCGCGTTCTGCTTCGCCTCGCCGACCCCCATGTTGAGGACGATCTTCAGCAGCCGCGGCGCCTGCATCGGCGTCGAGTAGCCGAAGCGCTCGATCAGCGCCGGCAGCACCTCGTTGTCGTAGCGCTCGCGCAGGCGCGGCGGCGGCGCGGCCTGAGCCTGGGTGGCGGTTGCGGCCTCCATCAGAACGAGGCCCCGCTTCGCTTCGCGAATCGCTCGCGCTTGCCGCCTTTGTCGCGGCGCACGCCGACCCGGGTCGGTTTGCTGTCTTTGGGGTCGAGCAGCATCACGTTGGAGACGTGGATCGGCCCCTCCTTTTCGACGATGCCGCCCATCACCTGGCTCTGGCGCTGCGTGTTCTGGGTCGGTCGCGGTTTTTCGTGCCGCTTGACCATGTTGAGGCCCTCGACGAAGACCTTTTCTCGCTTCGGGTCGGTGCGGGTGACGCGACCCGTCTTGCCGGCGTCCTTGCCGCCGATCACGACCACTTCGTCGTCTTTGCGGATCCGCATCGACCTGCCCATCAGAGGACCTCCGGCGCCAGGGAGACGATTTTCATGAAGTTGCGGTCGCGCAGCTCGCGGGCGACAGGGCCGAAGATGCGGGTGCCGCGCGGATTGTTGCTGGCGGGGTCGATCAGCACCGCCGCGTTTTCGTCGAAGGCGATGTAGGTGCCGTCGGGGCGGCCGAGCTGCTTGCGGGTGCGGACGACGACGGCCTGGACGACCTCGCCCTTGCGGACGCCGCCCTGCGGGCTCGCCTGTTTGACGGTGGCGGTGATCACGTCGCCGACGCCGGCGTAGCGGCGGTGCGAGCCGCCTTTGACCCGGATGCAGAGAATCTCCCGCGCCCCCGAGTTGTCTGCCACCTTCAGTCTCGACTCCTGCTGGATCATCGATCTGCCCTACTTCGCCTTCTCCAGGACCTCGACCAGGCGCCAGCGCTTCGTTTTGGAGAGCGGCCGCGTCTCGACCACCCGCACGACGTCGCCCTCGCCGGCCTCGTTGCGCTCGTCGTGGGCGTGCAGGGTCCGCGAGCGGCGGATCACCTTCTCGTAGGTCGGGTGGCGGCGGACGATGTCGACCCGGACGGTGATCGACTTCTGCCCCTTGTCGGAGATGACGATCCCCTGCCGCACCTTGGCGGCGTTGGCGTCCTTCTCCGCCGGCGGCGTCCCCGTGCCGGCGGTCTTCTCCTTGCGCGCCTCCGCCCGCTGCTTCCTCCGCAGCTCAGCCCGACGCTGCCGCTCCTCCGCGCGCCGCTCAGCCCGCTCCTCAACGCTGAGCTGAGGCCCAGCCTTATGCGGCCGACGGGACTTAGCCAGTCGCCTGCGCTCCTTCCAAGGCAACTCGTCCTCAGGATCAGGCTCGGACTCCTCGGCCGGAGCAGCCTCCTCGGCAGCAGGCTCCTCCGCAGCCGCCTCGGGCTCCTCAGCTTTCTCCTCGTCGGACGGGACATCCGCCTCACCCGCAGGAGCCTCCTCAGCCACATCCGCATCTCCGGCGGGTGGCGTGGATGAGGGGTCGTCGCCCGCAGCTTGCGAGGACGATGACCCCTCATCCTCGACAGGACCCGCCGGCGACTGCGGCTCGTCCTGAGCAGGCGTCTCCTCGACGTTGTTGTCTTTTTTCTCGTCCTCGCTCATTTCCTCAGCTCTCTATCCACATCGATACCGCGCTGCTTGGCAACCGTGAGAAGCCGCGCCACGTCGCGCTTGGACTGGCCCAGCCGCGCCGTGTTCTCCAGCTCGCCGGTCGCGTGCCGGAAGCGCAGGTTGAACGCCTCTTTCTTGGCGTCGATCAATTTCGTCACCAGCTCGGCGTCTTTGAGATTGTGGACCTCGCCGGACTTCATCGGTTCTCGGCCCCCTCGCGCGTTACGAACCTGGTCCTGACCGGGAGCTTGTGCCCCGCGAGGCGCAGCGCCTCACGCGCCAGGTCCTCGGGGACGCCGGCCAACTCGAACATCACTTTGCCCGGCTTGACGACCGCGACCCATCCCTCCGGATTGCCCTTGCCGGAGCCCATACGCGTCTCGGCGGGCTTCTTCGTGTAGGGCTTGTCGGGGAAGACGTTGATCCAGACCTTGCCGCCGCGTTTGATCTTGCGGGTCATCGCGATTCGCGCCGCCTCGATCTGGCGGTTGGTGATCCAGCCGCGATCGAGCGCCTTCAGCCCGTACTCGCCGAAGCTGACGCTGCTGACGCCCTTGGTGTTGCCACGCATACGACCGCGCATCTGCTTGCGGTACTTGACCCGCTTCGGCATCAACATCAGCGACCACCCCCTCCGCCGCGCTGGCCGCCGCGGCCGCGATCGCCGCCCCGGCCACCGCCGCTGCGCTGGGGCGCCTCGCCGTCGGCGGGAACCTGGTCGGAGCGGAAGCCTTCCGGCATCACCTCGCCCTTGTTGATCCAGCATTTGACGCCGATTCGGCCGGCCGTCGTGCGCGCCTCGTAGGTCCCGTAGTCGATGTTCGCCCGCAGCGTGTGCAGCGGCACACGTCCGTCCGAGTAGCTTTCGGTGCGGGCCATCTCGGCGCCGCCGAGGCGTCCCGCGACCTGGATCTTCACTCCCTTGGCGCCGGAGCGCATCGCGGAGGTCAGAGCGCGTTTCATCGCCCGCCGGAAGGCGACCCGGTTCTGCAGCTGCTCGGCGATCGACTGGGCGACCAGTTTGGCGTCGAGCTCGGGGCGCTTCACCTCGCGGATGTTCACTTTGACCGGCTTGCCGGTCAGCTTGTGCAGCTCCTTGCGCAGCGCGTCCACTTCGGAGCCGGACTTGCCGATCACGATGCCGGGGCGGGCGGTGTGGATGTCGACCGCGACCTCGCCGCGACGCTCGATCGTGATGTCGGAGAGGCCCGCGTGCGCGAGTTTGCCTTCGATGTGGTCGCGGATCTTCAGGTCCTCGTCGAGGACGTCGGCGAAGCCCTTCTCGTCGAACCAGTTCGACTTCCAGTCGTGGATGTAGCCGACGCGGAATCCGCCGGGATGGATCTTCTGTCCCATCAGAACTTGTCCCCTTCCGGGCTCAGCGCCACGGCGATGTGGCTGGTTCGCTTGTTGATCGGCGTGGCCCGGCCGAGGGCGCGCGGCCGGAAGCGGCGCAGGGTCGGCCCTTCGTCGACGGTGATCTCGGCGACCCGCATCTCGTCGGCGACCAGGTCATGGTTGTTCTCGGCGTTGGAGGCGGCCGACTCGATCAGCTTGGCGATGTCGCTCGCGGCGCCCCGCGGGGAGAACTGCAGCAGGGCGCGCGCCCGATCGATCTGCAGGCCACGCACCTGGTCGGCGACGAGCCGTGCCTTGCGCGGAGCCACCCGCACGTAGCGCGAGCTGGCCCGGACCACGATCGGCGCCGGTTTGGCGGCTTTTTTCGGCGCTGACTCTTTTTTGGCGCCGGTTTTCGCGGCGGCTTTTTTCGCGCCCTCTTTTTTGGCGGCTTTTTTCGGCGTGGCTTTTTTCTTCGGCGCCTCTTTTTTGGCAGCCGTTTTTTTCTTCGCCGGCTCTTTGGCTTTTTTGGCTTTTTTCTGTTTCTTCTCGTCAGCCATCTCTACTCGCCCCTGGCGGTGCCGGAGTGTGAGCGGAAGGTCCGGGTGGGAGCGAACTCGCCCAGCTTGTGACCGACCATCGACTCGGTGATGTAGACGGGCACGTGCTTGCGGCCGTCGTGCACGGCGATGGTGTGGCCGACCATGTCGGGGATGATCGTGGAGCGGCGGGACCACGTCTTGATGACGCGCTTCTCGCTCTTGCCGTTGAGGTCGTCCACCTTCTTGAGCAGGTGGTCGTCGACGAACGGACCCTTCTTGAGACTGCGGGGCATGTCCTGGAGCTCCTCTTCTACCGGCGCGAGCCGCGGGTACGGCGGCGGCGCACGATGAGCTGCTGCGACGGCTTCTTCTTGCTGCGGGTGCGGCCCTCGGGCTTGCCCCAGGGCGACACGGGGTGCCGGCCACCGGAGGTCTTGCCCTCACCACCACCGTGGGGGTGGTCGACTGGGTTCATGGCCACGCCGCGGACGGTCGGGCGCTTGCCCTTCCACCGCATCCGGCCGGCCTTACCCCAGTTGATGTTGGCCTGTTCGGCATTGCCGACCTCA
>DASVWY010000089.1:0-7909 GCA_036392975.1 Solirubrobacterales bacterium
TGTTGGCGAGCACTTTGTCGATGCGGTTCTTCTCGACGTTGATGATCTTGCCGCGCAGCGGCAGCACGGCCTGGGTGGAGCGGTCGCGCGCCTGCTTCGCCGAGCCACCGGCGGAGTCGCCCTCGACCACGAAGATCTCGGCATCGCGCGGGTCCTTCACCGTGCAGTCGGCGAGCTTGCCGGGCAGGGTCGAGTTCTCCAGCGCCGACTTGCGGCGGGTCAGATCGCGCGCTTTGCGGGCGGCGTCGCGGGCACGGGAGGCGTCGATCGTCTTGACGATGATGCGACGCGCGTCGCCGGGGTTCTCCTCGAGGAACTCGGCCAGCTTGCGGTTGACCGTCTCCTCGACCAGTCCGCGGATCGGCGGGTTGCCGAGTTTGGTCTTGGTCTGCCCCTCGAATTGCGGGTCGTGCAGCTTGACCGAGATCACCGCGGTCAAGCCCTCGCGCACGTCCTCGCCGGCGAGGTTGCCGTCTTTCTCTTTGAGCAGGCCCTTGCCGCGGGCGTAGGCGTTGAGGGTGCGGGTCAGCGCCGCGCGAAAGCCGGAGAGGTGGGAGCCGCCCTCGTGGGTGTTGATGTTGTTCGCGAAGCTGAAGATCGACTCCTGGTAGGAGGCGTTCCACTGCATCGCCACCTCGACCTGGCCCGCCTCCTCTGCCCCCTCGAAGTAGATCGTCTTGCGGTGCAGCGTGTCCTTGTTCTCGTTCAGGTGGCGGACGAAGTCCTCGATCCCGCCCTCGTACTGGAAGACGACGCTGTTGGTCTGGCCGCGCTCGTCGACCAGCTCTATTTTCAGGCCGCGGGTCAGGAAGGCGGTCTCGCGCAGGCGCTCGGCAAGGGTCTGGAAATCGAACTCGACCTCTTCGAAGATCTCGGGGTCGGGCTGGAAGGTCAGGGTGGTCCCGGTGCCCCTCGCCGGCTCCCGCTTCTCCAGCGGTCCCTGCGGCTTGCCGCGCTCGTAGCTCTGACACCAGAGGTGGCCGTCGCGCTTGATCTCCAGCTGCACACGCTCGGACAATGCGTTGACGACGGAGACACCGACACCGTGCAAGCCACCTGAGACTTTGTAGCCGCCACCCTCCCCGAACTTGCCGCCGGCGTGCAGGGTCGTCAGCACCACCTCGGCGGCCGGGCGCTTCTCTTTCTTCAGTTCTTCGACCGGGATGCCGCGGCCGTCGTCGGAGACGGTGCAGCTGTCGTCAGGGTGAAGGACGACGCGGACTTCGCTGCAGTGGCCGGCGATCGCCTCGTCGACCGAGTTGTCGACGACCTCGTAGACGAGGTGGTGAAGCCCGCGGGGGCCGGTGGAGCCGATGTACATGCCGGGGCGCTTGCGGACCGCCTCCAAGCCCTCGAGGACGGTGATGTCCTTGGCTCCGTAGGAGTCCGAGCCGCCCTTCCCGCTGCCGGCAGTCTTGTTGGTCTTAGGCAATTAGTCCCTTCCGGATCTCAGAGAAAACCCCGACCGTGCGGCTACATCGCTGGGCCGGGTCGGGGCAGAAACACGAGTTGACATAAGGATACCAGTTCCGCCCCCTCGAAAGCCGCCCCCGGACCGTTAAAATCCCTGCAAATCATCGCAAAATGTGTCGACTCTCAGTCATCTTTTGCCCGGAAGCGCAAACTCTGCGGCGCCTGCTCCCCCAGCCGCTCTCGGAGGCGGCCGAGCAGCTCCTCCTGCATCAGGTCCAGCTCCTGCGCCCAGACCGGATCCGAGCAGGCGACGAGCAGGGCCCCGGCGCGTTCGGAAACGGGCTCGGCGACCGCGGCCACCCGCTCGCCGACGGTCTCCGCCCAGACGGCCTGCGCCGCCGCGAGGCGGGTCTTGGGCGCGGCCAGATCGAGGGCGGCGCGGAAGGCGCCGGTGGCCGGTCGGGGGGCCGGGCGACGACTCATGCGGCGATCGCCTCGGGGGCGGCGAAGGGCATCCGCACCAGGCGCTCCCTCGCCCGCGCCGGCACCGACTCCTCGGCGGCGGCCGTGATCAGGGCCTGGCCGTCATCGCCGATGCGGTCGACCAGGCGCTCGCGACGTTCGGGGTCCAACTCGCTCATCACGTCGTCGAGGAGCAGCAGAGGAGCGGGGCGGCCGGCTTCTTGCAGCGCCTCGCGCTCGGCGAACAAAAGGGCCAGCAGGGCCGTTCGCTGCTGGCCCTGCGAGCCGTAACGCCGCAAGGCCCTTCCGTCCATCGCGATCTTCAGCTCGTCCAGGTGCGGGCCCCAGGAGGTGCGGCCGAGGCGCAGGTCCGCCGCCCGCCGCTCGGCCAGGCCGTCGCGGATCTCCTCCGCGCTGCCCGCGGCCCGCGGCGCGTACTCGAGGGTCGCCCCTCCCTCCAGCCCGAGTTCGACGGCAGCTCGGGAGAAGGGGTCGGCCAGCTCGGCGGCGGCCTCGGCTCGGGCCGCGACGAGCTCGGCGGCGGCCTCGGCCAGGGCCGCGTCCCAGACGTCCAGGTCGCCGCCGTGCCCGCCGGCGGCGAGGCGGGCCAGGAGGGCGTTGCGTTGCGCCAGCGCCTGGCCGTAGCGCTGCCGCAGCTGCCCCCGCGACGCCCAGCGGGCGGCGACGTAGCGGTCGAGGTGGGCGCGGCGCTCACCGGGCGGTCCCTTGATCAGCACCAGCCGGTCGGGGGAGAAGACGGCGACCGGGGGCCGGCTGTTCGCCAGGACGGTCGGGCTCGCGGCGCTGCCGTCGAGCAGATGGCGACGGCCCTCAGCCCGGCTGACCGAGGCGAGGAACCGATGCTCGATCCCGTCGTCGTCGCGGACACGGGCCTCGGAGCGAGCCAGCTGCCCGCCGAAGGGGATCAGCTCGCGTCGATCGGAGGTTCGAAACGAGCGGCCGGTGAGGGCGAAGTAGAGCGCCTCCAAGAGGTTCGTCTTACCGGCGCCGTTGGGTCCGACCAAACTGACTACTCCAACCTCCAGGTCGAGTCGCGCGTCGACCAGGCTGCGCAGCGGCCTCGCTTCGACGGCGATGACCCGCACGGGCTGGCCCCTAGACGTTGAGGCGGATCGGCATCACCAGATAACGGAAGTCCTCGTTGTCGACCGGCTGCAACAGGCCCGGGCGCAGCGGCGATATCAGCCGCAGCATCACCTCGTCCCCGCTGACGCTTTCGATCCCCTCGCGCAGGAACTCCGGGTTGAAGCCAATCTCCAGCGGCTCGCCCTCGAACGCGGCGGGCATCGCCTCTTCGGCGTCGCCGACGTCCGGCGTCGAGGCCGAGATCTTCAGCTCGCCACTGGAGAAGGAGAGCCGTAGCGGGGCGTTGCGCTGGGCCAGCTGGCTGACCCTTCGCGTCACCTCGAGGAAATCGGAGCGCGGCAGCCGCACGTCGTGCTCGTAGGACTCCGGCAGGAGCTGTCGAAAGTTGGGGAACTGCCCATCGATCAACCTCGTGCTGAGGAGGATCGCCCCTGCGCCGAAGACCGCCTGGTTTGGAAGCAGGCTGACCGCCACCTCGTCGATCTCCTCAGCAGCGACGATCCGGCCCAGCTCTCGCAGGGCGCGGGCCGGGATGTTCGCCTCGAGCTCGCCGCCGATTCCCTTTTCGAGGTCGGTCCGCTTCACGGCCAGCCGGTAGGAGTCGGTCGCCACCATCGTCATCTCCTCGGCGGCGGCGCTTACCAGCACCCCGGTCAGGACCGGGCGCATGTCGTCGCGGGATGCCGCCGGCGCCACCAGCTCGACCGTCTCCGCCAGGGCGGCGGCCGGGATCTTCAGCGGCTCCTCGCCCTGGTCGGGGAGCTTGGGAAAGTCTTCGGCGGGGAGCACCCGCAGGTGAAAGCTCGAACTGCCGCTGTGGATCTGGACGTCGCGCTCGGACTCGCGCGATTCGATCTCCACACCGGCGTCGCCCAGCGAGCGGGCCAGCTCGGCGAGCAGGCGGCCGGGCAACAGAACCGAACCCTCGCTCTCGATCTGCGCCTCCATCGTCGTCCGCAGCCCGACCTCGCCGTCGGTGGCGGCCAGCTCGACGCCGGCCTCCGAGGCCGTAATGAGGATTCCCGACAGGGCCTGGGTCGCGGCGCGGGTCGATACCGCTCGTGAGACGAGCGAGAGCTTGGCGACGAGTTCGTCTCGGTTGGTCGACAGCTTCAAATGATCGATCCCTTTTCGAGTTGGATTAGCGCTTGTGGAAACAGTGGTTTCCATGAAGATTTGGCGGTGTCATGCGATTTACGGCTTGTGGAGATGACTGTGGAAGTAAGTGATTCTTACAGCGGCGTCGGCTGTCAGCGCCGCTCGGGGGAGGGGCTGTGGATTGAGGAGCGCAACTCCGCGACGCGTTGCGCGAAGTCCGGGTCGGCGGCGACGGTGGCGCTGGCGCGACGCAGCGCGTTGAGCACGGTGGAGTGATCGCGCCCGCCGTAGAGGCGGCCGATCTGGGGCAGCGAGAGATCCGTCATCTCGCGGGTCAGGAGGATCGCCGTCTGCCGGGCTCGCAACGCCTGGGCGCCGCGGCCCGAGCCGACCAGCTCGGCGCGGGAGATGTCGAAGGCGTGGGCGACCCTGTCCTGGATCTCCTCGACCGCCGTCGGCTCGCTGGGAGCGCCAGCGGGGATCAGCTCGGCGATCAGCTCTGGGCTGAGCGGCTTCGCGGTGAGCGAGGCGTGGGCGACAACGCGGGTGAGGGCCCCGTGCAGGCGCCGCACGTTGGCGTCGATCCGCCGCGCCAGCTCCGAGAGCGTGTCGCGGTCGGCATCGTCAACCCCGGCCTCGTCGGCGAGCCGGTGCAGGACGGTGAGCCGGGTGGGTAGGTCGGGGGGCTCGACGGCCACGGTCAGGCCCCACTCGAAGCGATCGCGCAAGCGCGAGGCCAGCGTCGACAGCTCGCTGGGCAGCCGGTCGGCGGAGAGGACGAGCTGGCTGCCGCCTTCATAGAGGGCGTTGAAGGTGTGGAAGAACTCCTCTTCGGTGTGCTGCTTGCCCTGCAGGAACTGGACGTCGTCGACGAGGAGGACGTCGAGGTCGCGATAGCGGCTCTTGAACGCCTCGGCGCCGCTCGAGCGCAGGGCGGCGACGAACTCGTTGGTGAAGCCCTCGGCCGTCGTGTAGCGGACGCTGAGGGCGGGGGCGCTGGCGCCGAGGTAGTGGGCGATCGCCGCCAGCAGATGCGTCTTGCCCAGCCCCGGCGGACCGTGCAGGAAGAGTGGGTTGTAGGCCTCGGAGGGAGCCTCGGCCACGGCGAGGGCGGCGGCGTGCGCGACTCGGTTTCCCTCACCGATCACGAACCGCTCGAAGGTGTAATTCGGGTTCAGCTCGACCGATCCGGTGTACTCGCCGGATCCGGCCGAGTCAGTCCCCCTATCGTCGGCGAAGCTGATCTCGCGCAACTGCGTCTGCGCCGCGGCCAGGGCTTCGCGGATCAGCGAGGCGTAGCGCCGCTCGACCCAGGAGCGAATGCTCTCCGGGGCGGCGAGGAAAAGCGTCTGCTCCTGGACGGCGATCGCCCGCAGCGGCTCCAACCAGAGCTTGAAGGTGGACTCGGGGACCGCCGTTCGCAGGCGCCCCTGAACGTCTCTCCAGAGGGTCTCGAGGGGCTGTCCACGGGAGTCGTCAGGCACCGGCGAGCGACCATAGCGGCGCCTCTGGGAGCGCAGCCGAGGCGACCCGCAAATGCCGGAGAAAGCTTTGGGTGGCGCAGCCGGTGCGCGTCCGTATACTGCGACGGCCAATGAAGCGGACCTACCAGCCGAAGCGACGCAAGCGGGCCAAGACGCACGGGTTTCGGGCGAGGATGCGGACGCGCTCCGGCCGCGCGATTCTCAAGCGCCGCCGGCGCAAAGGCCGGAAGCGACTCACCCCGTAGTTATGCCGAAGCGACGCCGCCTCTCGCGGAGCGGTGAGTTCGACCGCGTCTACCGCGACGGCTCCTCCCACGCCACCCGCTACCTCGTCCTCTACAGCTTCCCTCGCCGCGCCGAGGAGGAGCACGATCTGCGGCTCGGCGTCTCCGTCAGCCGCAAGGTCGGTGGGGCGGTGGACCGCAACCGGGTCAAGCGCGCCCTGCGGGAGGCGTTTTGGAGCCTTTCCGAGCGCCTGCCGGAGCGTCACGACTTCGTCCTGGTCGCCCGCCCGGAGATCTCCAGCCTGATCGAGCGTGAGGGATCGGCGGGAGTGCAGGCCAGCATCGAAGAGGCCCTGGCGGGCGGCAGCGCGGCCCGGGGGCGTTCCACGTGAAACGCGTCGTTTTGGCGGCGATAGGCGCCTACAGACGCCTGATCTCGCCAGCACTGCCGCGGCGCTGCCGCTACGAGCCGACTTGCTCGGCCTACGCAATCGAGGCGATCGGGCGCTTCGGCGCCGTCCGAGGCCTGCTGCTTGCCTCTTGGCGCATCCTGCGCTGCAACCCGTTCAGCCACGGCGGCTTCGACCCGGTGCCCAGCCGCTTCACGCTGCGGGTCGGGCCGGTAGACCCGGCTGAGTATCACGGCGAGGCGCGCACGTGATCCCGCTCGCGAGCATCCTGCAACCGCTCGAGGACGCGGCCGAGGGAGTGCTGCAGTTCTTCCACGACGACGTCGGCCTTACCTGGGGCACTTCGATCATCGCCCTGACGATCGTGGTCAGGGCGCTCTTGATTCCCCTGACCTACAAACAGATCAAGGGAATGCGGGCGTTGCAGGCCCTGCAACCGCAGCTGAAGGCGATTCAGGACAAGTACAAAAGCGACCGGCAGCGGATGCAGCAGGAGGTGATGCGCTTCTACCAAGAGAACAAAATCAACCCGCTCGCATCGTGCCTGCCGCTGATCCTTCAGCTACCTGTCTTCTTCGCCCTCTTCCAGCTTCTCCAGGGCGACAGCTTCGAGCAGGACGTCGAAGCGAGCGGCGGCGCGGGCTGGTTCTTCATCGAGTCGGTGATCGAGAAGCCGCAGGGGGCCGAGACGATCGTCCTGATGCTGCTCTTTGCCGGCTCGATGGCCCTATCGACGATCGTCACGATGCGTTCCTCCCCGACCGCGGGGGGCAACCAGCAGTACATCCTGATCGGGGCCTTCACGCTGATGGGCGTTTTCTTCGTCCCCGCCTTCCCGGCCGGCCTCAGCCTCTACTGGATCACGACCAACTTCTGGACCGTGGGCCAGTCCTACGTGGCGGCGAAATTGATCCCCGCGCCGGCGCTGCCAGCCCCGGAGGAGGTGGCAGCCGCCAAGCCACCGCCCCCGCCGCCACGGAAGAAAAAGAAGCGGCGGTAGGCTGGCTCTGTGAGCGAGAACGGGGATTGGCCGAGCGAGCCCGCGGAGCGGGTGCAGGAGCTGGTCGAGGGTGTGCTCGACGAGCTCGACCTTGAGGGTGAGGTTGAGGTTCGAGAGGACGACGACGCGATCGACGTGACGATCGAGGGCGAAGACGACTATGGCCTGCTGATCGGCAAGCGCGGCCAAACGATCGACGCTCTGCAACTGCTCTGCTACCAGGCGGCCTTCCGCGGGATGCGCGACCGCAAGCGGGTTCTGCTCGACGTCGCCGGCTACCGCGAGCGCCGGCGCGAGGTGCTGACCGCCCGCGCCGACCGAGCCGCCGAGCAGGCTCTCGAGGGCGATTGCACCGTGCAGATGGACCCGATGAGCGCCCAGGAGCGCCGCGTCGTCCACGAGCACCTCAAGGAGCGGGCCGGGATCGAGACTTACAGCGAAGGGGACGAGCCGCGGCGTTGCGTGATCGTCGCTCCCCTCGTTTCGGATTAGGGGGAGTATCCGGGTGGGAGCTGCACTTAACTTTTTCGAAGCTGCGGAGGCGGTTGAGGACGATGGTGGGCGACGAAAAAGTACAAGACGTTCCGCCCCCACCCGGATACTCCCTTAGCCCGGAGCAGCGGGCGGCGCTCACGCGTGTGCTTGAGCTGCTTAGGGATGAGAGGGCGTCGGTCAGCTCCGTTACCGAGCTGCCTGACGCCTGGAAGGTTC
>DASVWY010000090.1:0-13372 GCA_036392975.1 Solirubrobacterales bacterium
CGCGCGAAGAGGGCGCCCAGACATCGCCCCGGTGCACCCTCTCGAGGCCGATCCAGAGGGAGTTCATCGCCATCGCGACCACCCTCTCGCGCGGGACGGCAGGGTGCTCCGACCACCATACGGCGAGGCCCTGGAGGACACCGCGGAGAACCACCCACGCCATCTCCAACCCCTCGGCGTCGGCTGGTCCGGCGACGTTCTCCGCTCCGGGCTCGGCGACGAACAGCCGCATCACCGCCGCTTTGCTGCGCTCCGCCACCTCCCGGTGCACGGGCTCGATCTCGGGGTCCCCGGCTCCGTCGCGGAAGAGGACCCGGGCGGCGAAGGGATGGGCTTCGACGTAGGCGAACCAGGCATCGCAGGAGCGGGCGATGCGCTCGGCAAGGGGGTCGTCGCCGGCCAGGTTCCGGCTCCACACCGCACGCAGCTCGGCGAAGTGCCGCTCCAGCAGTTCCCGGTAGAGCTCGACCTTGGAAGGGAAGTGTTCGTAGACCACCGGCGGCGAGATGCCGGACCGCCGCGCGATTGCCTCCACCGAGGCTCCCCGGTAGCCGCGGGCGGCGAAAAGCTCGCTCGCCGCCGCGACGATCACCTCTCGCCGAGCCTCCGCCGTCAGCCGTCGCCGTGGCCCTCCGGTCGCCTCCGTTGACAACCTACTCCTCCTTAAGTATGGTCCCTAATCGTTCCTAGGTTAGCGCCATGATCGTCTCCGTCCACATCGCCGACGTCGGCTGGCGCCGCGCCCCGCGGCTCCTTCTCAGGCGACCGGACAAGACTCCTTCCCCGGGGCTGACCTACGCGGAGCCGGTGACGACGGCGCCGCTGAGCACTGGACTCCTGCCGCGGCCAAAGCCGGGCCGTGTCGGCCTCATCGCCGCCTGGCAGGACGACGAGGCGCTCGATCGGTTCCTCCGCGACCACCCCACGGCGCAGCATCTGGCGGGCGGCTGGCATGTCCGCTTGGAGCCGCTGCGCGTGTTCGGATCGTGGACGGGAATGCCCGACCTCCCCTCGCGGGAGCTGCCGGTCGACGACGACGAGCCCGTCGTCGTGCTCACCCTGGGCCGTCTGCGACTGAACCGGGCGCGGCCGTTCCTCCGCAGCGCCGCGGCGGCCGAAGCCGCTGCCGTCGGCGACGACGCGATGATCGCCTCGACTGCCCTCGCCCGTCCTCCCCACCTCGTCTCGACCTTCTCGATCTGGCGCAGCGCGGCAGCGATGCGCCGCTACGCCTTCGGCAAGTCCGGCGCCCACCAGGCCGCGGTCAAGGCCGACCGCCGGCGTCCGTTCCACCACGAATCGGCCTTCATACGCTTCCGTCCCTATGCCTCGCAGGGAAGCTGGGACGGCCGCGATCCGCTGGCGACCGCCTAGGTAACGCCCGGCGTTCCCTCGAGCACTTCGCGCGCCTGCTCGGCCAGCTCCTCGGCGACCAGGATCTGGCGCGGTCCGGCGGCGAGGAAGTCGGGGACGTCGAAGCCCGCCTCGCGCTTGACCATGCTGGGGATGCCGTGCTCTGACAGCAGGCCCTGGATCATCTCCGCCTCCGCCTGCTGCTGGGCGAAGGCGATCTTGACCAGCTTGCCGCTACTCGACGACAAGCTCGGCCTCCGAGATCTGACCGTCGCGGATCCAGAAGCCCTTCACGTCCGGCGCCTCGGCGTCCGCCAGCGACGCGATCAGGTAGACCGCATCGGGCCACCCGGCCAGGTTGACGTCGGTCTGCGAGGGATAGGCGGGGCTCTTGGTATGCGAGTGGTAGATGCCGACCAGCTCCTCCCCCGCCCCTTCGATCTCCTGCATCAGCCGAAACTGCTCCTGGGCGTCGATCGAGTAGCGAAACGGACTGGCCTCCGCGTTCGCCGCCCGGTACACCGTCCGCGCCGCCCCATCGCCGCCCCCGACCATCCCGCAGCACTCGTTCGGCAGGTCCTCGCGCGCGTGCGCGACCATCTCGTCGATCAGCTGCTGGGAGATCTTCATTGGCCCGGTGGCGGCTACCACCAAACCGTCGAGTCCAGGTTCTCGATCTCGTCGATCGGTTTCGTGTAGACGCCGGAGGAGAGGTACTTCCAGCCGTCGTCGGGGATCAGGAAGACGACGTTACCGCTCTCCAGCTCCTCGCCGATGCGGACGGCGATGCGGGCGATCGCGCCCGAGGAGACGCCGGCGAAGACGCCCTCCTCGTCGAGCAGTTTGCGGGTCCAGACGATCGCGTCGCGGTTGGAGACCATGATCTTGCGGTCGAACATGGAGATGTCGATGATCGGCGGGATGAAGCCGTCGTCCAGCGAGCGCAGGCCGTGCACCTCCTCGCCCTGCATCGGCTCGGCGGCGACGATCAAAGTCCCGGGATCGTGCTCCTTGAGGCGGCGGCCGTTGCCCATCAGGGTGCCGCCGGTGCCGAGGCCGCCGACGAAGGCGGTCACCTCGTCCAGCTCTTCGAGGATCTCCACCGCGGTGCCGTTGTAGTGGGCCAGCGGGTTGGCCTCGTTGCCGTACTGGTAGGGCATGTAGTACTGAGAATCCTCGGCCATCTCCAGCGCCACCTCGACCGCCCCGTTGGAGCCCTTGGCGCCCTCCGAGTAGACGATCTCCGCCCCGTACATCTCCAGCAGCTGGGTCCGCTCGGCGGTGACGTTGTCGGGCATCACGACCTTCAGCGCGTAGCCCTTGCGGCGGCAGATCATCGCCAGCGAGATGCCGGTGTTGCCGGAGGTCGGCTCGAGGATCGTCTGTCCCGGCGCGATCGCCCCCTCGGCCTCGGCCGTCTCGATCATCGATTTCGCCACCCGGTCCTTTACCGAGCCGGTCGGGTTCCGTCCCTCGAGCTTGGCGTAGATGCGCACGTCGGGCTTGGGAGAGAGTCGCGGCAGCTCGACCAGCGGCGTGTTGCCGATCGACTCGACGACATTGCCGAAGCGGCCCCCGCAGGGTCGGTTGAGTAGCTCGTCGCGAGGCATGGGTCTCCCGTTACTTCAAAAAGTATAGGGACGATGAGGTGGGGCGCGTTAGTCGTCTATAGGGCCACTATCGCGCCCCACCGGCCATGGCGGGGAGGATCACAACAGTGTCGCCATCGGAGACCGCAGTCTCGAGCCCATCCAGCACTCGCACGTCCTCGTCGTTGAGGTAGACGTTGACGTAGCGGTTGAGATCGCCATCGGCGCCGAAAAGCTGCTCCTCGGTGCCGGGATGCTCGGCGGTCAGAGCGCGGAGCACCTCGCCGACGTTGCCGCCGGCTGCCTCGACCTCGGGCTGCCCCCCCGTCTGCGGGCGCAGCACCGGCGGTATGCGAACGGTCGCCATCAGGCCGGAAACCTACCGGCTAACCGGCGCAGAAGAGCTCGTAGTCGGGGAACTTGCCGAGATCCTCGTCGGCGATCTCGGGCGCGTTCTCGCCGCAGATCGGGCAGTTGGGGTCGCGGCGCACCTTGAGCTCGGTGAAGCGGGTGCCAAGCGCCTCGAAGAGGAGCAGGCGGCCGATCAGCGGCTCGCCGATCCCGAGCACCAGCTTCAGCACCTCGTTGGCCTGCAGCAGGCCCATCGTCCCCGCCATCGCCCCCAGCACCCCGTTGGCCGAGCAGCTGGGCGCCAGCTCCGCCGGCGGCGGCGTCGGGTAGAGGCAGCGATAGCACGGCCCCTCGTAGGGGACGAAGGTCGAGATCTGGCCGTCGAAGCTGAGGATCGAGGCCGAGACGACCGGCTTACGCAGCCGCACCGAGGCGTCGTTGAGCAGGTAGCGGGTGGGGAAGTTGTCGGCGCCGTCGACGATCACGTCGTACTGGCCGATGATCTCGACGATGTTGGAGGAGTCGAGGCGGCCCTGGTGCTCGACCACGTTCACGTCCGGGTTGAGCGCCTCGATCGTCCGCCGCGCCGACTCGGTCTTCGGCATCCCGATCCGCTCGGTGTTGTGGATCACCTGGCGTTGCAGGTTGGAGGCGTCGACGACGTCGTCGTCGACCAGGCCCATCGTGCCGATCCCGGCCGCGGCCAGGTAGAGCGCGGTGGGTGCGCCGAGGCCGCCGGCGCCGACCAGCAGCACTTTCGCGTTCAGCATCTTCAGCTGGCCGTCGACCCCGACCTCGGGCAGCAGGGTGTGGCGCGAGTAGCGGTCGCGCTGCTCGGGGGTCATCCCGCTCGCGGCGACTACTGGCAGACCCTGCTCCTGCCAGGCGAGAATCCCGCCCGCCATCGAGGCGACGTTCTCATAGCCGAGCGCCTGCATCTGCTCAGCCGCCTTGTAGGAGCGGTTACCGCTGCGGCAGTAGAGGATCGTGCGGGCCGACCTGTCCGGAGCAGCGGCGGCGATCTCGTCGCCGAGCAGACCCGGCGGGACCAGCTTGCCTCCCTCCAGGTGGGCCTCCTGGTACTCGTGCGGCTCGCGGGTGTCGACGAGGACGACCTCGCCACCCTCGATCTCCGCCGCGGCCTCGAACGGCTCGATCTCCTCGACCTGCTGCCTGGTCTGCGCTCCAGTCGCCATGCCTCTTCTAAATCCCCCGAATCCGGATCGGCTTTTACTTCAAAAAGTATAGCGAGGCATTGCCCTGGTGGCGCCCGTCCGAGAAAGTCTCCGGCCGTCCCGCAGTAGCGCCGCTTTGGAACCGAATCGTCCATACGTCTGGCCAAGCCGGCAATCCGGACACTCTGAGTGGCTAGCTTGTGCTAACCAAGAGGGCAATGGCAACAAGGGGGGCGCACCGAAGCTTTGAGGAGATCGAGTGGCAGGCGACAATCCGCTGCCCCGCCTCCGACGTATAAGAGACGAAATCCGCCGCACAGACGCCCTTTTTCCCGAACGAGACCACCTGATTCGTCAGGCCATCGAGGCGGGATATTCGGAGCGGCAAATCGCAAAAGCGGCGGGCGTCCACCACACTCGCGTCAACCAGATTAAGCATAGTCGCTAAGCGCTTTTTTCTTGCCGCCGGCCCGGCGCTGTGATTGGCTCGGTGGATGGCGGGACCGCATCGAATAATCGCCTCCGGCGCAGGAAAAAAGGCCCGCTGGTGAGCAACATCCCAACGCCAGACGGCGGGGTTGGCGACCGCGTCCTCAGGATCATCTCGCACCCGGTCCGGATCGAAGCCCTGCGGATGCTCCAGAACCGCACCGCCAGCCCGAAGGAACTGGCCGAAGAGCTCGGCGAGAGCGTCAGCAACGTCAGCTACCACTTCAATTACCTGCATCTCGAAGATTGCATCGAGATGGTCGGCACAGAGCCGCGTCGAGGCGCCGTGGAGCACTACTACCGAGCGAAGCTGACGCCCATGCACGACGAGGAGAGCTGGTCCGCCCTCCCGGAAGCGCTCCGAACGGAGATCTCAGCCGTGGAGCTGCGGGGCCTCTTCGGAGAAGCCATACAGGCCCTCAACGCCGGCAGCTTCGACGCGCGCGAGGATCGCCGCCTCAGCTGGACATCGATGGAACTGGACGAGGAGGGCTGGCGGGAGCTGAGCGACCGTCAGGCGGAGTGGGGCGCGGAGCTCGAGCGGATCAAGGCGAAGGCGGCCAGGCGCCTCGCCTTGGACGGTGCGACACGCAGACGGGTGGTCGCCGCCGTACTCGGCTTCGAGGCCCCGTCCAGCGCAGACTTGGTCGACGCCGCCAAGCGGCCCTAGCGCCTACGGCCGAGCGGCGCTACCTCTCACTTCCCCCGCCCCTTCCCCCCACGGGGGCCGCATCAGCGGATGGGCGCTGTGGCGCTTGCCGTTTTGCCCCGCAGGGTGATTTCTGCCCGCGAGGAGCGCCGCAGAGGTTGCGGCTGTTGATGATCAGCGCCTTCTTTGCCCGACCCTCGAGAGCGGTGCGTCTGAAAGCTCCTCGAGGGTGGCCCGGGAGTGATTGCGATCACGCTCAGGGGGCCTTTGCAGGGACCGGCTAGGTAGATCTGGCCATCGATGCAGGTCAGTGAGCCGCCCGCCCCCCGGGGCAGGACCGAAAAGAACTTGGTCAGGATCCCGGAAAGAGTGGACCGCAGGAGATTTCACCCCGAGATCTCGCAGCACAACGACGAAGGCCCGCTTTCGCGGGCCTTCGCGGGTCTTCGGTGTCGCCTAGGGCTCAGCTCAGCAGTGCTGCACGCTCAGCCGAGGCTGGGGCGCATCTGGCGCAGGCGCCGGACCCGCTCTTCGATCGGCGGGTGGGTGGAGAAGAGGCCCGCGATGCCGCCTGCCTTGAACGGCTTGACGATGTAGAGGGGCTCGGCCGCCTGGTTGACCTGCATCGGGATCGCCTGCGCTCCCTGCTCGAGGCGCAGGAGGGCGCTGGCCAGGGACTCCGGGTTGCCGCAGATCTGGGCGCCGCCGGCGTCGGCTGCGTACTCGCGCTGGCGCGAGATCGAGAGCTGGATGATCGTCGCAGCGATCGGGGCCAGCAGGACCAGGGCCAGCGAGGCGACGAGGCTGAGCGGCGACTCGTCCTCGCCTCCGAACCACATCATCATGTAGGCGAGGTAGGTGATCGCGGCGCCGATCGCCGAGGCGACCGACTGGATCAGGATGTCGCGGTGCTGGATGTGCGCAAGCTCGTGGGCGAGGACGCCGCGCAGCTCGTCCTCGGACAGCAGCTTGGTGATCCCCTGCGTCACCGCCACCGCGGCGTTCTTGGGGTTGCGGCCCGTCGCGAAGGCGTTCGGCTGGTCCTGGGGGATCATGTAGAGACGCGGCATCGGCAGGCCGGCGCGCGTCGTCAGTTCGCGCACGATCTGGTAAAGGCGCGGCGCTTCGGACTCGTCGATCGGCTTGGCGCCGCTCATCTTCAGCGCCAGCTTGTCGCTGAAGAAGTAGGAGCCGAGGTTTATCAGGAGGGCGATCCCGAGGAATACGGCGGCGGTGCTGGGACCGCCGATCAGGGCGCCGATGACGACCAGCAGCCCCGAAAGGGAGGCCAAGAGGATGGTCGTGCGCAGGGTGGCGCCCCAGGTGGACTGCTTGGTGGTGGTCATCGCATAGCTCCTGTTCGAGTTCCGGGCAGTCTCAGAAGTATTCCCCCGGGCGGCCGATTCCCCTATAGGGGACAACCCCTATTCTCGCCCTGTGACGACCCTGGTCATCGTCGCGCTTGCGGTTCTCGCGGCGGCGCTCGCCCTCAGCCTGGTGCGGCTGCGGCGCCGCTTCGCTCCCCTGGAGAGCCTGATCGAGGAGATGGAGAAGGTCGACCTGAGCCGGCCGGGGCCGGTCCTTCCTGCCTCGATCGACGGCGTCGGCGAGACCGAGGAGGTCGAGCGGCTGGAGCTGGCATTCCTGCGGATGATGCGGCGCCTCGAGGCGGAGCGGCTGCGCGCCGGCAGCGCCGCGCTGCGGGCCCAGGAGCAGGAGCGGGCGCGGGTGGCGCGCGACCTGCACGACGAGGTGAACCAGTCGCTGACGGGGCTGCTGCTGCGGTTGGAGGCCGTGCGCGAGGAGGCGCCGCCGGAGCTGAAGTCCGAGCTGGACGCGACCAAGGCGGTCGCCAATCAGGCGATGCTGGAGCTGCTCTCGCTGGCCCGCCAGCTGCGGCCGACGGCGCTCGATGACCTCGGCCTCGCCGCGGCCATCGCGGGCCAGGTCGAGCAGATCGCCGCCGCCGGAGTCGCCGCCGCGCTGAACGCCGAGGGCGACTTCTCCGGCCTCGACGACGACGTCCAGCTGGTCGTCTACCGCGTCGCCCAGGAGGCCCTCTCCAACGCCACCCGCCACAGCGAGGCGACGCGCATCGACGTGGCGCTGCGACGCACCGCGAGCGGCGTCGAGCTGGAGGTCGCCGACGACGGCGGCGGTTTCGCCTTCGAGCAGTCCGAGCAGGGGCTGGGAATCGCCGGGATGCGCGAGCGGGCGCTGCTGGTCGGCGGCGAGCTGACGATCGAGTCGCGGCCGGGTCAAGGCACGACGGTGCGGCTCTCGGTGCACGATTGACCAACGCCGCTCATTTGGCTCTTCGCCCGTTAGAGGCCCTGGCAGCGCCTTACTGGAGCCACGCGCTCAGCACGCCCGCCACCCGATCGGGTTCCTCATTCACCTGGCGTTCCGAGAGGCGCAAGACCTCGTAGTCGAGGCGCCTGAGCTCTAGGTCCCTGTCCCGATCGTCCTGAAAGGCGGCTCTTCCACGGTGGTAGAGGTAGCTGTCGGTTTCGACCACCAGCCGACGATCGCGCCAGAGGAAGTCGACGAGATATCGACCGACAAGGACATTGACCTCGGGCGGCGGCAGGCGGTGATGCCGACACAGCGCCAGGAAGTCCCGCTCGAGGTCGCTGCGCGTGCGATCCCTGCCGCTCTCCTCGCCGATCGGCAGGCCGAGCACGTTCGCCTGACGGATGGCCTTTCGGAGCTCGCGCGGGGAAACGGCTCCCGATCGGCCCAGCGAGGTTGCGTTTCGCATGTCGGAGATGGTCCGGGCAGGTGTGGTGATCGGGACTCCACGGTGCAGGGTCACATCTGAAAGCGCAAGGGACCGCGAACGATGGATGTGGATGCCCTGGCGCCTGGCCTTGCCCCCTCGTCCGCCGGCCAGCACGTGGATCGGCCCATCGGTCGCTGGCAAGAGCTCCCAAAGCGATGCAGCGCTGCGATGGCTCACGGCCGCCTTCCAGCTTTCGAGAACGGACCCCCCTTGGCCGCCTGGAGAGCCACCCACTGCCAGTACGGCGGCCATGCAGCGGCCCGCTGGGGAAAGCGCCGTATGTCCTACCGCGTAAACGCCGCGGTGCACGCGGTGCAGGCGCCCCGCAACGACCCTCGCCCGAATGGCGTCCTTGCTAACGCCGATACGACGCAGTTGCTCTCCCGAGACCACTCCGTGCTGCTTTCCCGCGGTCTCGGCGACAGCCGCGTCAGGTGGGGCGACCTTTGCGTCCATGGAACGCATAAGTCGCCCCAGCCCGAGGTTCTCCCCCCGCTCGCGGCGCTATCTCCCTTATTGGGAGACTTGGCGAATGCGCGTGCTGATCGCAGACGACCATGGGATCGTGCGGTCTGGGTTGCGCCTGCTCTTGGAGCGCCAGCCCGATATCGAGGTGGTCGGGGAGGCCGCCGACGGCGCCGAGGCGCGCGAGCTGGCGGTTCGCGAGCGGCCCGACCTGGCGATCCTCGACGTGAAGATGCCGAAGCTGACCGGGCTGCAGGCGACGCGGGAGATTCGCGCGCAGGCGCCGGAGGTGGCGGTGCTGATCCTCTCGATGCACGACGACGAGCGCTACCTGTTCGAGGCGCTCAAGGCCGGCGCCTCGGGCTACGTGCTGAAGGCGCAGGCGGACACCGACCTGCTGGCGGCGATCCGGGCGGTCGAGCGCGGCGAGCCGTTCCTCACCCCCGAGGCGCAGCGGACGCTGATCAAGGACGTGCTCGAGCGCGGCTCGAGCGGCGAAGAGGAGCTGACCCCGCGCGAGGAGGAGATCGTCAAGCTGGTCGCCGAGGCGCACACGACGAAGCAGATCGCGGCGATCCTCCATCTCTCCGAGAAGACCGTCGAGAACCACCGCGCCAACGCGATGCGTAAGCTCGGAATGCGCGACCGGGTCGAGTTGGTCCGTTACGCGATCCGCCGCGGTTTGATCGAGCCATGAACGACTTCCAGGAGAAGCGCTGGCAGGCCCTCGTCCTGCTCTGCTCCGCCCAGTTTGTCGTCGTCCTCGACGCCTCGATCGTCAACGTGGCGCTCCCCTCGATCGGCGAGGCGCTCGACTTCTCCCAGGGCAACCTGCCCTGGGTCGTCAACGCCTACGTGCTCACCTTCGGCGGCTTCCTGCTGCTGGGCGGTCGCACCGCGGACCTGCTCGGCCGCCGCCGGGTCTTCATGGCCGGGCTGCTGGTGGTGGCGGTCGCGTCCCTCCTGGCCGGCTTCGCGGCGACCGAGGGGCAGCTGATCGCCGCCCGCGCCGCCCAGGGGCTCGGCGCCGCGATCATCTCGCCGGCGGCGCTCTCGATCGTCACCACCACCTTCAAGGACGGCTCGGAGCGCAACAGGGCGCTCGGTGTCTGGGGGGCGGTCGCCGGCTCGGGCGGCGCCGCGGGCGTGCTGCTCGGCGGCATCCTCACCGACGGCCTCGGCTGGGAGTGGGTGCTGTGGGTGAACGTCCCGGTCAGCCTGATCGCGCTCGCCCTCTCCCCCAGGCTGATCGCCGAAAGCCGCGCCGAGTCCGAGCGGCGGGTCTTCGACGTCGCCGGAGCGGTCACGGTCACCGCGGCGCTCTCGATCCTCGTCTACGCGCTGGTCGACGCCAACGACGCCGGCTGGGGGTCGACCCAGACGATTGGCCTGATGGCGCTCTCGGCCCTCCTCCTTGCCGCCTTCGTCGCGATCGAGCTGCGCACGCCCAAACCGCTGATGCCCTTCTCGATCTTCCGCATCCGCACCCTGACCGGAGCCAACGTGGTCGGCCTGCTGGTCGGCGCCTCGCTCTTCTCGATGTTCTTCTTCATCTCCCTCTACATGCAGCAGGTGCTCGGCTACAGCGCGATCCACGCCGGCCTCTCCTACCTGCCGCTGGCGCTGCTGATCATGGCTTCGGCGGGAATCGCCTCCCAGCTCGTGACCAAGCTCGGCTACAAGCCGGTGCTTGCGATCGGCCTCCTCTTCATTGTCGTCGGCCTGGTCTGGTTCAGCCGGGTCTCGGTCGGTGGCGGCTTCACGACCGACATCCTCGGCCCCTCCCTGTTCGCGGCGGCTGGTCTTGGCTTCGCCTTCGTGACGACGACCATCGCCGCCGTCTCCGGCGTCGAGGAGAGCGAGGCCGGACTGGCCAGCGGCCTGATCAACACCTCGCAGCAGATCGGCGGCGCCCTCGGCCTGGCGGTGCTCTCCACCGTGGCGATCTCCCGTACCGACGACGTTCTGGCCTCCGGAGACCCCAGCCGCGTCAACGCCCTCACCGAGGGCTTCCAGTCCGCCTTCCTCGGCGGCGCCGCGATCGCCTTTCTCGGCTTCGTCCTGACCCTGATCCTGATCCGCGGCAGCGACAGCCGCGCTCATGTCGAGCTCGGCCAGCAGGAGGCGACGGAGACCGCCTCCGCATAACCGACCGCTTCAGTAGGATTTAGCCATATGTTGTTTTCGACGAAGGCGGAGTACGGCGTGCGGCTGATGGTCGAGTTGGGCCGCCAGCCCGACACGGCGCCGATCTCGCTCAGCGCTGTCGCCGAGGCGGAGCGGCTGCCGTTGTCCTACCTCGAGCACCTGGTCGCGCGGTTGCGCAAGGCCGGCCTGGTCACCTCGACCCGCGGCGCCCACGGCGGCTACAGCCTCGCCAAGCCGGCTGCGGAGATCACCCTCGACACGGTGGTCGAGGCGCTGGAAGGCCAGATCGCGCCGATGGAGTGCTTCCACGAGACTCCCGAGGGCAAAGTCCTCTGCTCGCACGAAAGCGACGGCGACGGCGCCTGTGCGACGAAGCTGCTCTGGACCCGCGTCCAGGGCGGCGTCACCAAGGCGCTGGCCGGCACGACGCTGGCCGAGCTGGTCGAGTTCGCCGGCGGCAAGGCGGGCTCGCCCGCCGAGGCCGAGCCGGTCGGCAGCGCCGCCTAACCCCGATCTTCAACAGAACCAACCCAGGAACGGAGCGAAATTGGCTGAGCTGGAGATACGCAACCTGCACGTCAGCGCCGAGGGCAAGGAGATCCTCCGCGGCCTCGACCTCGACGT
This sequence comes from Solirubrobacterales bacterium, assembly GCA_036392975.1. Lineage (GTDB taxonomy): Bacteria > Actinomycetota > Thermoleophilia > Solirubrobacterales > 70-9 > VRUE01. Next base: position 11,626 of record DASVWY010000090.1, read on the forward strand.
CGAGAAGGGCAAGGTGCACGCGTTGATGGGGCCGAACGGGTCGGGCAAGTCGACCCTGGCCAACGCGATCATGGGCCACCCCTCGCTCGAGGTCACCGACGGCACGATCGTCTTCAAGGGCGAGGACGTGACCGACGCCGATCCCGACGAGCGCTCCCGGGCCGGCCTCTTCATGGCCTTCCAGTATCCGGTCGCCATTCCCGGCGTCTCGGTCAGCAAGTACCTGCGGATGATCCTCAACGCCCGCCGCGAGGCGCAGGGCGAAGCCGAGATCAAGATCAAAGAGTTCGCCAAGGTCGCCCAGGAGGCGATGGAGCTGGCAAACATCCCCAAAGACTTCTCCAGCCGCTACCTCAACGACGGCTTCTCGGGCGGCGAGAAGAAGCGGATGGAGCTGCTGCAGCTGGCGCTCCTGCGGCCCGAGATCGCAGTGCTCGACGAGACCGACTCCGGGCTCGACATCGACGCGCTGCGGACCGTCGCCGACGGCGTCAACAAGTTCGCCGGTCCCGACATGGGCGTCCTCATCATCACCCACTACCAGCGCATCCTGCACATGGTCAAGCCCGACTTCGTCCATGTCATGTTCGAGGGGCGAATCGTCAAAGAGGGCGGCCCGGAGCTGGTTTCCCAGCTCGAGGAGAAGGGCTACGGCTGGATCCGCGAGGAGGTGGAGGCGGGAGCCTCCGCGTAGCGAGATGGAGCCGGTAAGCACCAAGCCCCCCGCGACGGCGCCGGCGTTCCCGATCGAGAAGATCCGAGCCTCCTTCCCAGCGCTGGAGCGGGAGGTGCATGGCCGACCGGTCGCCTACCTCGACAGCGGCGCCAGCTCGCAGCGGGTGCTGGCCTCGATCCAGGCGGTCGACCGCTACGAGCGCACCCACCACTCCAACGTCCATCGCGGCGCCCACACGATGTCGGCCGAGGCGACGGCGGCCTTCGAGGGCGCGCGGGCGACGGTCGCCGACCACATCGGCGCCACCGACCGCCGCGAGGTCGTCTTCGTCCGCAACGCGACCGAGGCGATCAACCTGGTGGCCCGCGCCTGGGGCGAGGCCAACGTCGGCGCGGGCGACCGCATCGTCCTCACCGAGATGGAGCACCACTCCAACATCGTCCCCTGGCAGCAGCTCGCCGAGCGGGTCGGCGCCGAGATCGACTGGGTGCCGGTCACCGAGGAGGGTCTGCTCGACATGGAGGCGCTGGCGGCGCTGCTCGAGCGCGAGCCCAAGCTGGTCGCGGTGGCGCACGTCTCCAACGTGCTCGGCACCGAGAACCCGCTGGCGGAGATCTCCCGCTTGGCGCACGAGGCCGGCGCCCTGGTACTTGCCGACGGCGCTCAGGCGGCGCCGAAGCTGCCCCTGGACGTCGCCGCGCTCGGGGTCGACTTCTACGCGGTGACCGGCCACAAGCTCTACGCGCCGACCGGGATCGGCGTCCTCTGGGGCCGACTCGAAGTTCTGCGCGAAACGCCGCCCTTCCTCGGCGGCGGCTCGATGATCCGCAAGGTGACGAAGGAGGGGACGACCTACGCCGACCCCCCCACCCGCTTCGAGGCGGGCACGCCGGCGATCGCGCAGGCGATCGGGCTGGCCTCGGCGCTGCGCTGGCTCGACGGGCTCGGCATGGACGCCGTCCGCGCCCACGAGGAGGAGATCGCCGACTACGCGCTGGCGAGGGTGGGCGAGGTCCCCGGCCTGCGGGTCTTCGGCCCCCCGCGGGGCGCCGGACGCCTCGGCCCGGTCTC
>DASVWY010000091.1:0-2626 GCA_036392975.1 Solirubrobacterales bacterium
ACCCGGACCGCCTCGCCGCCGCCGGCGAGAGCCTCGGGCGCCTCGTCTGCCCCGCCCTCGTCCTCTGGGGCGACCGCGACCCCTACCTGCCGACCGAGTTCGCGCATGACTACGCTCGCGCCCTGCCCAACGCCGAGGCCGAGGTCCTCCAGGGCGCCGGCCACTGGCCCTGGATCGACGACCCGTCGGTCGTCGATCGCGTCCTCGGCTTCATTGCACCGCCCAGCGCCGCCTAGCGTCCTGTTAACGCGCGATTACAATTGCGTGATGACTCGCGCCTTCGCCGCCGTGAGCGCCAAGCTGCCCCAGGGCTGGGGCGACCTCGGCCGCCAGATCGGCCTGCTGCTGATCGTCGACCTCGCCTACGAGACGGTCCGCGGCGTCGCCGACGGCCAGAAGGCCACCGCTTTCGCCCACGGCCAGCAGATCATCGAGGCCGAGCGCGCCACCGGCACCTTCTTCGAGCCCGACCTGCAAGCGCTGCTGCTGCCGGCCAACTGGCTGATCGACTTCGCCAACCAGGTCTACATGAACAGCCAGTTCGCGGTCGTCCTCGGCTTCTTCTTCTGGCTCTACTTCTTCCGCAACGAGTCCTTCTACTTCGTCCGCAACATGTTCGCGGTCGCGATGGGCCTGGCGCTGATCGGCTACACGCTCTACCCGACCGCGCCGCCGCGCCTCTACCCCGAGTACGGCTTCGTCGACACGATCAACGACTACTCCAGCGTCAACCACGACTCGGCGCTGGCCAAGCTCTTCATCAACCCCTACGCGGCCGTCCCGAGCATGCACTGCGCCTTCGCGCTGATGATCGGCGCCACCGGCTTCCAGCTCGTCCGCAGCCACTTCATGAAGGCGGTATGGGCGGCCTGGCCGCTGCTGGTCGCCTGGGTGGTGATCGTCACCGGCAACCACTACTGGATCGACATCGTGCTCGGCTGGGGAGTCGCCCTCAGCGCGGCGCTGATCGCCAGGGAGCTGCTGGCCCGCGCCCGGCCGGAGGCCTGGTCGTGGCGGGTCGGCGAAGCCCAAGAGGCCGAGGCGTAGCCGCCCGCTGGCGGATCGGTTAGCCTCGCCGTAGATGGATTCCTCGGCCCCGCCCCGGGCTCCGCGCACTCGCCGCAACGCTCGCCAGCCCCGCAATGGCCAGGAGCTCCGCGCCTATGCCCGCGACCGCCTGATCGAGTCGCGCCTGACCCCGAACGCGATCTCGATCGCCGGCCTGGTCGGCAACCTGGTCGCCGCCGCGCTCGTCACCCAACGTCTCTTCTTCCTTGCCGGCGTCGCCTTCATCCTCGGCTCGGTGATGGACACCCTCGACGGGCGCTACTCGCGGATGTCGGGCAAGGGCACCCTCTTCGGCGCCTTCCTCGACTCGACCCTGGACCGGCTCGAGGAGGGGATCGTGCTGGCCGCGGTCGCCGGCTACTTCGCCGCCAGCGGCGACGACTTCGCGGCGGCGATGTGCGTGATCGCCGTGCTCGGCTCGCTGATGGTCTCCTACACCCGGGCCCGGGCCGAGGCGCTCGGCGTCGAGTGCAAGGTGGGGTTGGCGACGCGACCGGTGCGGGTAGTCATACTCTCCGTCGGCTTGGTCTTCGCCAAGGGCGCCGGACTCGGCGATTTCGAGCTACTGGCCCCAGCGATCTACGCGATCGCGGCCCTGACCACGATTACGACGATCCAGCGCGTATGGCACGTCAAGAAACAACTCTCGAGCGAGGCCCCCGGGGCGCCGCCGCTGTAACCAGTCAAGGCCGCGGGTGTGCTTTGCCACCCAGCCCGACCAGGAAGGAACTCAGAGCTTGATGAGCGAGACCAACGGAAGCAGCAACGGCGCCGCCCGCACGGACGAGAAGGTCCGCGTCGCGATCGTCGGCGTCGGCAACTGCGCCAACTCCTTCATCCAGGGCGTCCAGTACTACAAGGACGCCGACCCGACGGAGGAAGTCCCGGGCCTGATGCACGTCGACCTCGGCGGCTACCACGTCCGCGACGTCGAGTTCGTCGCCGCCTTCGACATCGATTCCGAGAAGGTTGGCAAGGACCTATCGGAGGCGATCTGGTCGGGGCAGAACGACACGATCAAGTTCGCCGACGTGCCGCCGCTGGGGGTGAAGGTCGAGCGGGGGATGACCCACGACGGGCTCGGCAAGTACCTGAAAGAGAAGATCGTCAAAGCGCCGGGCGAAACGGCGGACGTGGTCGGCGTCCTCAGGGAGAGCAAGGCCGACGTGCTGGTCTGCTACCTGCCGGTCGGCTCCGAGGAGGCGACCAAGTGGTACGTCGAGCAGGCGCTCAAGGCGGGCGTCGGCTTCGTCAACTGCCTGCCGGTCTTCATCGCCCGCGAGGACTACTGGGACAAGCGCTTCCAAGAGGCCGGGCTGCCGATCATCGGCGACGACATCAAGTCCCAGTTCGGGGCGACGATCGTCCACCGCCAGCTGGCCCGCCTCTTCCACGACCGCGGCGTGCGGATGGAGCGCACCTCGCAGCTCAACGTCGGCGGCAACATGGACTTCTACAACATGCTCGAGCGCGAGCGGCTCGACTCGAAGAAGATCTCGAAGACCAACGCCGTCACCTCGATCATGGGCCACGAGCTGCCCGACGAGGACGTCCACGT
>DASVWY010000092.1:0-6746 GCA_036392975.1 Solirubrobacterales bacterium
CCCAAAGCCCTTCGTCCCCGTCCTCTCCCGCAGTGTCATCGAAATAGTCGAAAAGGTTGTGCATGGCTCGCGACGACTCTTGTCGTGTACGGATGCACCAACCGGGGCTCGAACCCGGATCTCCGGCTTACAACGCCGGCCCTTTAGCCGATTAAGATATTGGTGCGCGAATAAAGCAGTCGCGTGGCGCTCGACCATTCAATTTTCGCCGACTATAGCATCAGGTCCTGGACCGTGCTACCTCGGTACATCGGGTGTTTTGACCGGGAATCTGGTCGCCGGGGGTTTCAGGCGGCCGGCGTGTCGTCCGGAGCCGCCTCGAAGGCGGCCAGGGCGACCGTCGCGCGAATCCCCTGCTGGCCGCTCTGCGCCAGGCGCTCGGCGGCCGCGGCCTTCGCGATGGCGACCCGCTCCGCTGCCTCCTCGAGGATCGCGCGCGTTTCCCGCCAACCCTGCGGGTCGAGGAGGAGCGATTCGCAGCTAGCCGCGTGGTCGGGATGCCCACCGAGCGTGCCGGCCTCGAGGGCGGCGGAGCCGTCCTCGACGATACGGCGCAGGACCGAGGCGAAGGCATGGCTGCGGACCGAGTCGGAGAGGGGGAGACGCGGCGAGGAGGGCAACAGCGTCGCCAGCTCGAAGACACAGTCGCTGGATGGCGCTTTTGCGGGGTCGGTCGGTCGAATGCAGCCGGTTCGATGCAGCACCAGGGCGTGGTAGACGATCCTGCCGAGGGGTTCCCCGGTTGCTTCGGAGATCTGCCGGGGACTGGCCGGACTGGTGGCGATCCGCTCGAGGATTTCCACCCTCAGAGCCTGGGAGAGCGCCCTCTTCAGTTGGGAATCCACCTCAACGCGAATTATCGGGCTTCGCGTGGGGCGAACATGTGAGTCTGAGTACCGTAATAATCACTAAACAAAAACGGGGCGCCTAAGACTCGCTAGGCGGCTGCTTCGGAGGACGACTCGAAGCTGGCCAGCGCCACCGTCACCGGTATCGGCTCCTCGCCGTTCTTGGCGATCCGGTTGCTGGCTCTGGTTTCGATTTTCTCCAGCTTTGCCAGCGTCGTCGCGAGCAGGGCCGTCACTTCCCGCCATCCCTTCGTATCCAGGCTGAGCGGGGTCCAGGTGAAGTGGCGGTCCTCGCGGCGATCGAAGGTGCCGTCCTCGATCGCGCGGCTGGCCCGCTCGACCAGGGTGCGCAGGATCGCGCCGCTGACGCCGCCGCGAACCGCGGGAGGCAGAAGCTTCCAGTCGCCGTCGCCGAGCAGGGGTCGTTTAGAGCAGCGGTAGATGTGCTCCAGCGCACCGCGTCGCTGCACCTTTTCGACGAGTTCGATGCACCCGTAGTTCTCGAGGACCTTGAAGTGATAGGCGACGCTGGCGAGCTTGCACTCGTACTCCCGCGCGTAGCGGGCCGGACTGATCTGCCGGTGGCTCAGCACCGAGAGAATTTCGACGCGCTGGCTGTTCGCCAGGGCTTTCGCCAGCCGCGGGTTGAGTATCTGCGCCCCCTTCGTGACCTTCCTGCGTTTCGTCGTCGCCGGTTTGCGTTTCGCCACTGCCCGTTTGCGTTGCGCGACTGCCCGTTTGCGTTTCGCCACTGCCGTTCCTTTCCCCGATCCACCGCTTTTTGGGTCCACTCTTGCCTAGTGAACGGGAAAGAGTTTTGCAGACAAAAGATTTCTGTGCTATTCAACTACTTGAAAGCAAACGACTAGTCAATCTTTGTGTAAGCATTGACGGTCGGCCAACGACGAAACGGGTTGGGGGGTGAGCGACTTGAAGATCGACAAGGCACATTGCGTCCTGCCGATGCTCTCGATCAGCAAGGCGGGCTGAGGGCGGGCGTGCAGCCGCCCCGGTCGGGGCGGCTGCCTACACTAGGTCCCGATGGCGCCGGCTTCGGATCAGGACTCCACCTTCACGCTCTACCGGCGCGGTATCGAGCTGCTCGAGGAGGCCGACTTCGAGCAGGCGACGCCGCCGCTGGAGGCAGCGGCGCGCCGGGCGCCGGAGAAGTCCTCGGTGCGCGAGGCGCTGGGCCGGGCCTACTTTCGCTGCGGCCGCTTCGCCGCCGCCGCGGCCGAGTTCGAGGCGGTCGTCGACACCCACCAGGTCAACGACTACGCGCACTTCTGCCTCGGTCGTGCCCTGGCCAAGACCGGCCAGACCGAGCGCGCCCGCCATCACCTCGCCCTTGCGGCGAACCTGCGGCCCGACCGCCGCGACTACCGCTTCTACCGCGAGCTGCTCGGCGCCTGAGGCGCCGGCATCACCTACATCCCGGCGACGAGCCGGCCGACGTTGGCGCCGCCGAAGTAGGGGCCGAAGGTATGGACGCGGTCGCGCCGCTTGCCGTAGCTGGTCAGGCCGTTGATCCCCCGGCCTTCCTCGATCAGCCAGCCGCCGCCGCTGGCGCCAGGGGCCCAGTGGCAGCGGATCGCCAGCGTCGGCGGGCCGGGGACCCTGTAGGTGACCGGGTCGTCGCCCACGTAGGGGGATTCGCATCCCTGCATCGCGGTCGATTTGCCGGGATAGCCGAAGGTCTGGAACTGCTGGCGACGGCCGACGTCGAGGACGATCGTCGCACCGCCAACCGCGTCGGCGACGTTGACTCCTTCGGCGTTGGGCTCGGTGAGGACGGCGCCGACGTCGAAGTTGGGGTTGCCGAACCTGGCCCACTGCCGCGGCACGTAGATTTCGTCGCGGCGGGCGGTGAAGGCCCCGAAGGGGGCGATGCCGCTGGTGAAGGCCGGCACGAACTCGACATACCTCGACCAGACGCCGGCGCGGCCACCTGGGCGAGGGCCGGAGTTCAGGCAGTGGGCCGTCGTCAAGATCAGGCGACGGCTGGGGCTGTTGATCGCGGTCCCCGAGCAGGAGCCGCGTTTGCGCCCCTGCAGGACGAAAAGCCTGCCGTTGACGGTGAACGGCGGCGTGGTCGGGGTGGCGACCGGCGCGAAGCTGGCGACGGCCAGCGGATCGGCGGCACGCGGAGCGTCCAAGGGGGCGGTGGTGAGCATTCGCTGCGGCGTCCAGTACCGAGCTGCCAGCGCCGCTTCGTCGGCGACCGCGGGGGCGGCGGGGTGGAGGCGGGCCGAGGCCGAGGCCGACACCGCGAACGCGCCCCCTCCGATGCAGCCGAGAGCGACGAGCGCTCCCGCCAGGCGCATTTTGTGCGAGCGCCATCTCATCCCACCTGGAGCATAGAGACCATTGCGCCGGGCCCCGGCCGGCTCCTGGTCAGGTGACGAGCGGGATCACGCAGCGGTAGTGGCGGGTTTCGGAGGAGAGTGTGAAGTTGACGGTTCCCGCCGGTGAGACTGTGACAACGCTGGAGACATTCGGGCCCGAGACGTTCATCACGTCACTTGACCACTCATCGTCTTCATGCAGATTGACCGCCGGTTGTTTTGCGAAGGCGGCCAGCTGCAACGCGTCTGGCAGCGTTCCGCCCTGGGTCCCGCATTCAGCCGCGGCCTGCGGCGCCGTCGTCGCCGCGACGCTCGGCGAGCTCTGCCAGCAGGCGCCGGCAAAGAGGCGAGTACCCGGCTTGCAGCCGGCGCTGTGGCCGTTGACGGTCTGGGCATCGATCGCGTTGACGGCGTTGAGGGCGGTCTGGGCGTCGGTGGCGCTCTGGGCCGTGTCCGCGTGTTCGGCATGCGCCGCGTTCGGCACCATGCCCAGGGTCAGCTCGTTGATGTCGTAGCCGGTCAGCGGCGTCGATACCCGCGCCCCACTCAGCACCCCGGGCTTCAACCGGTTGGCCGGAACCGAACGCAACTTCAACCGATTGCCGGGCAGCGACTTGGCCCTGATCGCCTTCCCGTTCAGCTTCGCCTGCTTGGCCGCATAGACACTCCCCCCAAGCGCAACGAACAACGCAATCGCAGCCACCACCAGCGCCGGCGACTGCCGCCAGATCCCCCGCCCCATGATCTACCTCCCAAGAGAAACAGATTGGTTTTCCGAAGCGGTGCGAGCCTACGGCCGGGAAGCAAACACGCCAAGCGGATTGGACGAAGATCCATGGGCACTACGAAACGGGCCAGTCCTGGGGGAATCTTTGTAGGCGCCTCGTCGGGGTGGGTGACACGGTGTCGACCCTAACGGCTGCGCATTCGGACTTCTCCTTCTTACTCCGTTGAAAATAGTGAATTCATCAATTGGGTCTGTGGGGAAGACGGTTGCGCCTGGTGGAAAACTTCGCATACGTGTGAAAAATGTCGGTGCCGCATCCGGCATGGACGAACATGAGTACCGCTTGGCACGACTGAAGTGAAGAGCCCGCATCGAACAGCAAGCGGGCCGTTTTTCGAGTTCGCCAGGCGACTGGCTGCGCGCGGGCGTCGGTGCGAGCGGATAGACTCGCCCGCGTAAATACGGTCGGTGGTCAAGGGAAGTCCGGTGCGAAGCCGGCGCGGTCCCGCCACTGTGACCGGGCCAAGGAAGCCGTGGGCGCGCGTTTTGCGTCAACCACTGGGGGCGACACGGAGCTCCCGGGAAGGTGCGGCGGACTATCCCGGAAGCCAGGAGACCTGTCCCCGGCCAGCCATGACAACCCTCGAGGAAAGGGTGGCTTAAATGCCAAGACTCATTCCATTCCGGCTGGTCGCCGCGTGCGCGCTGGCTTTCGTTCTGGTTCTCTCAACCTCCGCGATGGCGGTGGCAAAAGGCGTCCCCGCCGACCTGCGGGTGGTGGGCAGCGGTGGCAAGGTGCTGACCGAACAGACGCTGCAGGCTGGCACCACGTCGGTTCCCACCAGTCCCAAAGCGACCTGCTTCGGCAAAGGCACCGGTGGCAGCGGCAAAACGGTGACGGTCAAAGGCGCGACGGCGCTGGGGCTGCTCGGCCGGGCGGCCAAGTCGACCGCCTCGTTGCAACCGCTGCTGCTCACCGACGCCTTCGACTTCGGCCTCGGCCTGTGCGGGATCGGCGGCTCCGAAGCGACCTCGAAGCTCTCCTGGTACCTGAAGGTCAACCACGTCAACCCGGAACTGGGCGGCGAAGCGGTGAAGCTGCGCGCCGGCGACGAGGTGCTGTGGGCGCTGGCGGCCTTCCCCTACCCGGACGAGCTGGTGCTGGTGGCGCCGGACCGGGCGATGGCCGGGCACCCGTTCAGCGTGCGCGTCTTCGCCTACGACGAGAAGGGCAAGAAAAAGCCCGCCGCGGGAGTGACCGTGAGCGGCGCCGAGACCCCCACCGGAGGCGACGGTCGCACGACGGTGGTGCTGGCGAAACCCAGGCGGCTGATCGCCCGCCACGGCAAGGACATCCCCTCCAACCGGGAGAGCGTCTGCGTCGGCGGGAAATGCCCCCGGGGCTGATGCCGTGAGCCGGAGCCGCGGCACGGCGGTCGCGATCGCGCTGCTCGGCGCAGCGCTCGCGGCTGCCGGCTGCGGCCTCGGCCCGGGGGAGGGGGTCGGCGAGGTTTCGCTGACCGTGACCCGGGACTACGGAGCCGAGCGGCTCATCTTCACTGAGGGCGAGCCGGTGTCCGAGTCGGACACGGTGATGCGGGTGCTCGAAGGCGAGGCCGAGATCTCGACCCGCTACGGCGGCGGCTTCGTGCAGTCGATCGACGGGCTGGAAGCGGGACAGGCGGACGGCCGCTCCTGGGACTGGCTCTTCTACGTCAACGGGATCGAGTCGACGGTCGGCGCCGCCGACTATCCGCTGCACGGCGGCGAGGCGATCTGGTGGGACTACCGCGACTGGTCGGCGGCGCTGCGGGTGCCGGCGGTGGTCGGGTCCTGGCCGCAGCCGTTGCTCGGCGGCTACGCCGGCGAGGAGCACCCGGTCGCGGTCGAGTGCCGCGGCGGCGGCGCGGCCTGCGGGACGGTGCGCGCCCGGCTCGAGGGCGCCGGCGTCAGCGTCTCCCCTGCCGGGACCGGGGACGCGATCCGCGTCCTGGTCGGGCCCTGGGCACAGCTGCGGGGGGACAGGGCGGCGGCGCAGTTGGAAGACGGGCCGAAGGCAAGCGGCGTGTTCGCGGAGCTGATACCGCTCGGAGGACGCTTCCGTCTCGTCGGGCTCGACGAAGCGGGGGAGGTGGCTCACACCTTCGGGGCGGGCGCTGGCCTGGTTGCGGCGACCCGTCGCTTCGAGGCGCCGCCGGTGTGGGTCGTCAGCGGCACGACGAGGGCCGGGGTGAGAGCCGCGGCCGAGCTGCTGGACGCCGCCGACCTGCGGGACCGCTACGCGGTCGCCGGCCAGAATGGCCGGGTGACGCCCTTGCCGATCCCAATCGAGCCATGAGGTCGCCATTCGCGTACACGCCCCGGTCAGGCCCGCTGCAGGCCGCTTCGCCCGGGGCCGCGGTCGCCTACCTGGGCTCGCTCACCGTCGTCGCCTTCCTCTTCTCGAACCCGCTGGTGCTCGCGGCCGTCGGCATCGCCGCCTCCCTGGCCGGGAGCTTGGCGGGAGCCGGACGGGCGGTGCGGGCGGCGCTGAAGCTGGGCCTGGCGATCGCGGTCCCGATCGTCGTCGTCAACGCGCTCGTCGTCAGCCGCGGCGAGACCGTCCTGGCGCGGCTCGGCGAGTGGCCGCTGTTCGGCCACGTCGACGTCACCGCCGAGGCGATCGTCGACGGTTGTGTCTTCGGCCTGCGGGCCGTGGTCGTGATGATCGCCTTCGCCGTCTACTCGGCCTGCGTCGATCCGGACCGGGTTCTGCGGGCGCTGCGTCCGGTCGCCGGTCGCTCGGCCCTGACCGCGACCCTGATCTCCCGCCTGGTCCCGGTGGCC
>DASVWY010000093.1:0-7504 GCA_036392975.1 Solirubrobacterales bacterium
CCGCCGCCACCGCTGCTGCTCGAGCCGGGGGAAGGGCGCTGATGCTGCGGATCATGGCCTGGAACATCCAGCGGTTCGGCAAAGGCAAGCTGACTGTCAGCCCCTGGGACGTGATCGCCGCAAGGCAAGAACACATCCTCAACACGGTCATGATCGCCAACGCCGACATCCTGGTCGTGATCGAGGTGCAGACCTCGGCGGCCCCCGGCTTCGGCGGGTTGATCAGCGACACGTCCGGCGGGCCGGGGGTGAGGTTGCTGGTGGAGCTGCTCCGCAACCGGGATCCGGCCGGCGGCTGGATGCTGGTACCGCCCGCGGTGCTGACTCCGGTCGGCGGCTACTCCGAGGGAATCGGGGTCTTCTTCAGATCGAACCGGCTCAGCTTCGAGGGCCCGATGGCCTGGACGGCGGCGGGGATCGCGCCGTATCAGCCCAACGTGACCGTGACGGCTCAGTATGGCCGCCCGTGGGAAACGGCGCTGCCGAGACGGGCGTCACGGCTCGGCCCAAAGCAGAACGAACTGGCGGGTCAGTACGAATTCCTCGACGGGGCCGGCAACCTCCGAACCTTCCCCGCGGGGAATTCGCGCTCGCTATGGCGAACCCGGTTCTACGACACACAGGAAAAACGCTCCCTCGACCTCTTCGCGGCCCACTTCCCGCCCCGAGCCGATCTGGCATGGCTGGCGTTTTCGAAACTCGCCGGGGTCAGGGAGGTGGGCGAAGCCCTGAACTTCCGAGAAGACCGGGTCGTCCTCGGCGACTTCAACGTGAACGTCAATTCCCCGGCGGCGGCGCGCGTGTTCGACCTCCTGACCGGCGGGCCTGCGATTCGCCGGGCCGCTCCGTGCCCGCTGGAATACCAACAGCTCTTCGCGGCCGAATCCGTGACCGCGGTGAAGTCGGTGCGTCAAGCCAGCCCCAACGGGGCGCCGAACTTCTACCGGTACGCATCCCACGCGAAAAGCGGCACGCGCTGGGGCTTCGACAACGCCTTCGTGGCGCGGGAAGGGCGGCCGGAAGCAAACAACCAGGCCGTGATCAACAGGGTGATCGGGACCGGCGCCTACGGCGTCGACATGATCGCGACGATTCCGGAAATCCACGCGCAGTGGCCGAACAGCTCCGCGGCTCGTTTCCAGCGCTTCAACAACCTCGTCAACTACGGCCACATCGGCGGCGGGCGCGGCGCCAGCGACCACCTCGCGATCGTCTTCGACCTGCCCTGAGCGATGCCCTCGAGCACGCTCACCGAGCTGAAGGAAGCCCTCGCCGAGGAAGCGCAGGCGAGGGGCGCGATCCGCCTCGACGGCAGCTTCCTCGCCAAACGTGTGCTGGACCTGATCGGGACGGGCCTGCCGCCGCTGGCCGACGCGGTCGAGCTGAGCGCCGGCGCCGCGACGCTGCAGCTCTCGGGCGACGGCACGACCCTCTTCGTCCAGAAGGCGACGGTCCCGACCGAACCCAAACAGGTGCCGCTGGACCTGGCCGGGGCCGGAGCCGACGTCGCGATCCGGCAGACGAGCGCCGGCGACCCGACCGGCTTCGACCTGATCCTGCGGCTGACGCTGCCGCCGGACTGGGAGTTCGGCGACAGCCTGCCGGAGCTCTGGGGCCTGCAGCCCCCGGCGGCGCTCAGCACCCCGAACGGGCAGTACCTCTACTTCTCCAGCTTCGCGACATGCCGGCACCTGCCCGAATTCCCCGGCGAGAAAGCGCCGGACGACAAAGGGAAAGCGCTGCGGGAAGGGCTGAACTACTACGCCGACCTGGCGCCCGGGGGTGTCTTCGAACAGCTCGAGCGCTTCTTCAAACTGCCGGGACTGACCGTGCCCCTGGTCGGATCGGTCACCCCCGATGCGAAGCAGCCCGAGCTCGAACTGAGGGCTGAGCCCCAGGTCCCGAAACTGGAAATCGGCTTCCTCGAGCTCGGCATGCCGTTCATCGGCGTCAAAACGGTCTGGATCGAGGACACCGAACTCGGCCCGATGCCGAACGTCCTCTTCTTCGTCGGCGCCGACATCGAAGTCGAAACGTCCACCAAGAAGAAAAAGGGCGTCGAGCTGCAGGTCGTCTTCCTCGACCAGACTGCGACCAGCTTCCTGCTGCGGCTGGGAGCGCTGCCCGGCGAGACGCTCAGCCTCGGGAGCCTGGCCGAAGCACTCCTCGACACCGAGGGAAACATCCTCGAAGACGCCGTAGGGAACGATCTCAAGAGCAAGCTCGAATCGATCACCCTGGAGGACCTCAGCGCCCAGGTGGCGCCGAGGGCGGAGACGCCGGTCCAGTACGTCAACGTCCGGATCGGGACCGCTGAACCGTGGGAAATCGGCAGCGGCAAAGAGAAGTACAAACTCGACCTCACCTTCGACTGGACCTCGTTCTTCGGCGAAGCGTCGGGCTGGACGGCGAGCTTCGAGGCCGAGCTCGTCGTCAGGGAAAAAGAACCGAAGCTCTCCTTCGATGTCATCGTCGCCGTGCCCGAGCTCTCGATCCAGGGCAGCGAGAACGGCAGCGTCGAGCTCACACTGAGCGACCTCAACGAGATCTTTCCGCTCGAAGTCCCCGAAGGGCTGATGACGCTGAAGCTGGCCGACTTCAACGTCGCCATCACGGCCGAACCGGGCCACGCGTCGAAGCTCACCCACTACTCGCTGTACGGGGTCGCGAGCGTCTCGATCGCCCCCTTCGGGACCCCGATCCTGGCGCTCGAAAACGTCGAGATCGCACTCTCGATCGATACCTCGAAGGACCCCTCCCAGCACACCCTGAACCTGGAAGGGACGGTCGTCCTCGGCGGCGCCCTGAAGCTGTTCGCCAGCGCCACGATCAGCAACGTCCCCGAAACCGACACCGTCTTCACCCTGCACCTGGTCGAAGAGACGGTGGGCTCGATGCTGAACCACCTCGCCCACCTGATCGACCCGACCTACGACATCTCCTTCCCCTCCCCCTGGGACCGCTTCCTGGCGATCTCGCTCGACGCCTTCGTGCTCGAAGTGAACCTGACGAAGGAAACGGTGACGATCTCCTACGACAAGGAAATCGACCTCGAGTTCCTGACCGTGACCAAGCTCTCGCTGGCCTACAAGAAAGCGAACAAGAAGGAAAACAAACCGAGCAGCACCACGGTCACGGTCAGCGGCAGCTTCCTCGGCATGCAGTTCGGCTCCGGCGGCAACAAACCGCTGAGCTGGGACCCCGTCAACGAAAACCCACCAGCGGTGCCGGGGAAAACCTCGATGCTGGACCTGCGCTACGCCGGCCTCGGCCAGCACGTCGGCTTCGCCCGCCAGCAGCCGAAAACGATCCCCGAAGTGCTCAAAGCGCTGACCGAATCGGTCGTCCCGGTCCAGCCGGGACAGCTGCCGCAGTTCGGCGACAAAGAGGGGCAGCTGGAGTTCCAGGCCGGCAGCGGCTGGCTGATCGGCGCCGACCTGACGGTGATGGGGACGGTCTCCCTCGCCGCGATCTTCAACGACCCGAACCTGTACGGGATCCGGATCTCGCTGGCCGGCGAGAAAGCCGGCAGCTTCGCCGGCCTCAGCTTCGAAATCGTCTACCGCAAGGTCACCGAAACGATCGGCGTGTACCACGTCGAGCTGCAGCTGCCGACGGCGATGCGGACGCTCGAGCTCGGCGAGGTCTCTCTGACCCTGCCGCTCGTCGTCCTCGACGTCTACACCAACGGCAACTTCCGGGTCGACCTCGGCTTCCCCAAGGGGCTCGACTTCTCGAACTCCTTCTGCCTGCAGGTCTTCCCCTTCCTCGGCTACGGCGGCTTCTACTTCGCCCTGCTCGACGGCGCCACCTCGAGCCGGGTGCCGCAGATCACCAACGGCACCTTCAGCCCGGTGCTGGAACTCGGAGTCGGCCTCCGGGTCGGGGTCGGTAAAACCGTCAACGAGGGCATCCTCTCCGGCGGTCTCTCGGTCACCGTGACCGGGATCGTCGAAGGGGCGCTGGCCTGGTTCCACCCGACCGACTCCTCGCCGCAGGAGACCTACTACTGGATGCACGGCACGATCGCGGTGGTCGGCCGCCTCTACGCGACGATCGACTTCGCGATCATCCAGGCCAGCGTCGACGTCACCGCGACGCTGAGCGCCTCGCTGACGATCGAGTCCCACCAGCCGATCTTCATCGAAGCAAGCGCCAGCGTCTCGGTCAGGGTCGGCATCAAGGTCGTCTTCTTCACGATCCACCTCACCTTCTCGGCGACGATCCGGGTCGCCTTCACTATCGGCCAGGCGACGCCGACGCCGTGGAAACTGGCCGGCGGCGGCAACCAGGCGACGCTCGCCGCGGCCGGGCGCCGGACCGAGTACGCGGCGGCGGCGCTGCCGGTCGGCCACCGGGCGACGCTGCGGCGCCAGCTGCTCGCCGCCGACGCGACGCCGATCGTCGAATGGCCAGCGGTGCTGGTCCTGCCGGAGCTCGAAAAGGCAGGCCTCTGGGCGATCGCCGCCTTCACCAGGGAAGACGACGGCAGCGGCACCGAGGCGGTCCTCCTGCTCGCCGCCGAGAACTCGATTCACCCCGAAGCCCCCAGCGTCGCCGCCCACCGCGAGGTTGCCGGGGAGGAACCGGAAAAGAAGACCTTCAACCTGCTGATCGCGGCGATGCTCGGCTGGGGGGTCCACGTCGAGACCAACCCGGCGATCGCCGCCGGCGGCGCGGCGCGGGCCGCGGGGACGGCGAGGATCACGACCAAACGCCCGCACGGGCTCCCGGCCGGAGCGAGGGTGACGCTGGCCGGGGTGGACGACCCCTCCTTCGACGGCGAGGTCGAAGTCGCCGAGGTGCTCTCGCCGACGTCCTTCAGCTGCGCCCAGGCCGGGCCCGACGCGAGCAGCGGCAACGGCAGCGTCAGCTCCGACCTCGTCTACGCCGACCAGCTCGAGGACCTGCGCCAGGCCCTTGGCCTGGCGCAAACCGTGGAAGCCGCCTTCGGCTTCGAGACGCTGTCGCGGTTCCTCGCCGCCAATCTCGAGCTCGACGTCGCCGCCGGCGGGGGCGCGACGGGGCCGACCGGCGTCACCTTCTTCCCCTTCGTACCGGGGATGACGCTGAAGGCCGGCGGCACCGAAGTCAAACCGGAAGCGGCCAGCGCCGCATACCAGCGCAATGTGCGCGGGTACTTCCAGTCGCTGCAGGCGCGCTTCGAAACCGCCCCCGAGGCGGGCGGCGACCCGGGCCAGGCGGCGCCGGCGGCGACGCCGGCCGCGGACACGATGCCGGCCGTCGTCTTCTCGCAGTACTTCAACATGCTGATGAGCCAGGCGGTGAAGGCGGCGATCGACCTGCTGGCGGCGCTGCCCTTCGAAGTCGGCGCCACGGCGATGAGCGTCGCCCAAATCGGCGCCGCGGTCGGCGACGGCAACCTGATCGCGGAGCCGATGCGGATCGTCGCGCCCAACCAGGCGACCGAACGCGCGCTCAATCCGGGCACCGCGATCAGGCTGCCGGCGGTCACCCACCAGATTCGCGCCGGCGAGACCCTGGCCGCGATCGCCACCCAGCTCAACCACCTCGGCGCCGCCGACCTGAGCGGCCAGCCCTACACCGCGGCCAGGCTGCTGGCGGAAAACGCCGACCCGGAAGAGGTGCCGACCGCCGACGCGATCTTCAGCAGCGGGGTCGCGGTCGCCTACGAAGGGATCGAATACGAGACGCAGCCCGAAGACAGCCTCGAACTGGTGGCGACGCGGCTGCTGGTGAGGATCGGCGGCGGCGCCCTGGTCAACGGCCTGCCGCGGCTGGCCGAAGCGGTCGAAGCCCTGCTGGTCGAGAACAAGAAAACGATCGACAGCGCCACCGAACCGATCGAGCCCGGGAGCAGGGTTGAACTTCCCGGCGGCGGCATCTACGTCGCGGTGACGGGCGACACCCTGATCCTGGTCGCCGCCTACACAGTCGCCGTCGCCAACCACGCGATCTCGCCGACGGCGGTGGTCGAAGCGCTGAAACGGCTGAACGGGCTGGAGCACATGAAAGCGTCCGAAAAACTGCCGCCCGGGACGCGGCTGAAGATCCCGGAGCTGACGCGGTCGACCGAACCCGGCGACAGCGTCGCCTCGATCGCGAAGACGCTGATCTCCGACCGCGCCCCGGTCGAAGCCTCGCTGCTGCGGGCGCCGGCCGAGCCGCAGCTGCTCTCGCCCCACGGGGTGCTGCGGACGCCGACGCTCTACGGGGTCGCCCAGGGGGACACGCTGAGCGGGATCGCGGGCAAGCTGGACCTGGCGCTGGCCGACCTCGCCGGCCCGGCCGCCGCCGCGCAGAAGCTGTTCGCCGCCGGCGCGAAGCTGAAGATCGAAGACGTGCCGGCGATCGCCGTCGACCGCCTGAACCAGACGCTGCTCGCCGAAGGCGACTGGAACACCGCCGCCGGCGCGGTCTCGCGCTTCCTGCTCAGCGGCCTGCGGCTCCCCGACCCGACAGACAAGAGCTTCGAAGAGCTGACGCCTGAGCAGCTGCGCGAACCCGAGGTGCTGGCGAAGATCGCGACGCGGCCGCTGTACGAGCTGAGCGGCCAGCAGTTCCCGATCGCCGCCAGCCCGCCGGCGGGCTACAGGATCGAGCTCGGCAAGCCGGCCGGCGAAGCCGAATGGCTGCGGCTCGGCGGCGGCTCCTCGCTCCCCTTCGAACTGAGCAGGGAAGAGCTGGCCCTGCTGGCGGAAATCGGCAAGCAGGGGCCGAATCCGCAGGTCCAGACCCTGACCAGGCTGGCGCTGGCGCGGATGGAGCCGACGCGGACGGCGCTGGGCCGCCGGATCGTCTGGCAGGCGGCCGCGCCGCCGCCGGGCTGCGCTCCCGGCGGCGGCGCCGGCAACCCGGCGCTGTGGGTCTTCCCCGAACAGCTGGTGCGGGCGATCGGCGCCGAACCGCAGCGCACCCGGCCGCTGCTCTACGAGCTCGCCGCGCAGCCGAAGGCGACCCCCGAGGTGGCGACCGAGCTCGCGGCCTACCGCTGGGCGACGCTGGTCGACCTGACGATCTCCCTCCCCGAGCTGCCCGGCGACGCGCCGGCGGCGGCCAACGCCGTCGTCGTCGAGGGCGCCGACGACACCGGCGCCGCCCTCCTGCAGCAGCTCCACGAAGCGGCGTCGCGGGCGAAGGCCACCAGCCTCTACCTGCTCTACGAGCCCGACCCGGCTGGCCCGACGCCCTCCGGCCTCGCCTCCGACGCGCTGGCGCCGGACTCGACCTGGCTGCTGAAGACCAACCTGACGACGCTGACCTCCAGCGGCGTCCAGGTGACGGACGCCGACGGCCTGGCGGCCGATCCGAGCGACGTCTACGCGGCGAGGATCGAGGAACCGGCCGAATTCCTGGCGCTGCTGTGGGAGGCCTCGATCACCCGCAGCGGCGGCTTCTTCCTCGACTACGTCAACGCCGACGGCGGCAGCGGCCTGCCCGGCAGCGTCTTCGGCGGCGGCTCGACCGCGCGGCTCTCGCTGCTAGCGCTGCTCGACAGCGGCGAACCGGGGCCGGGGGCGAT
>DASVWY010000094.1:0-3282 GCA_036392975.1 Solirubrobacterales bacterium
TCTTCTCGACCCGCCCAAGCGGCGCCAAGCTGCGCAAAATGACGCTCGAGGGGCATGTCCCTGGAGACGAGATTCGCGTCTCGTTCGAGGGCGTCCAGAGCATCAGCTACTCCTTCGCCGACGAATTCCTCGGGCCGCTCATGCTCGGGGCAGACGACGTGGTGCTGGAGAACGTGCCGCCGAACCTGCATCGGATCATCCTCGCGGCACTCAGACGCCGCGGCATCCGCACCAAACCGCAGAACCTGTTCGGCTCCGTTGCCGCGTAGCGCTTCGAGCGAGACTCAGGCGCGGCCGGCGGCGAGCGCCTCGCGCTCGTCGCTGCTGGCGAACAGGTAGCGGTTGATCTCGGCCAAGCCGCCGAGGTCGTGGACGTCCTCGTCCAGGTAGGGGACCCGGATCACGCCCCTCGTCCGCAGCTCGGCGGCCAGGTGCTCGATGTTGCGGGCGTCGCGCTCGGCCAGCGCCTGGTAGTCGGCGAAGTTCTCGGCGACGCGGCCGGTGAGCTCGTCGTCGCCGAGGCGCTCGACGAGCGTTCCTTGCAGGTCGCCGCCGTCGCCGCGCAGCCGCTCTGCCGGGTAGTGGACCTTGTTGACGATGACGCCGCCGAAGGGCAGCTTCGCCTCGACCAGCTTGCGGTGGAAGTAGACGGCTTCGTCGATCGGCTCACCCTGGGGGCCGCAGACCACGAGGAAGCAGGTGTGGGGGTCGGCGAGCAGGGTGTTGACCCGCTTGGCGCGGGCCTGGAAGCCGTCGACCATGCCGCTGAAGGCGTTGAAGAACTCGGCCAGGTCGGCCAGCAGGTCGAAGCCGACGATGCGCTTGAGGACGCCGAGGGCGACGCTGGCGCTGCGTCCGGCGACCCGCGCCGCGATGCCCGTCGGCCGCATGAAGACGCGTAGCGAGCGTCCCTCGATGAACTGCATGAGGCGGCGCGGCGCGTCGAGGAAGTCGAGCGCGTTGCGGGTCGGCGGCGTGTCGAGGACGAGCAGGTCGAAGCGGCCTTCGGTATGCAGCTCGAACAGCTTCTCCATCGCCATGTACTCCTGCGAGCCGGCGAGGGCGCTGGAGATCTGCTGGTAGATGCGGTTGCCGAGGACGCGGTCGCGCGACTCCTCGTCCGGCGCCTGGCGGGCGACCAGCTCGTCGAAGGTGGCCTTGGCGTCGAGCATCATCGCCCACAGCTCGCCCCGCATCTCGACCCCGTGTCGCTCGAACAAAGCCGGGTCGACCTG
Organism: Solirubrobacterales bacterium; assembly: GCA_036392975.1. Classification (GTDB taxonomy): domain Bacteria; phylum Actinomycetota; class Thermoleophilia; order Solirubrobacterales; family 70-9; genus VRUE01. The sequence continues at coordinate 1,236 of DASVWY010000094.1, forward strand.
CCGCGCCTCGTTGCCAAGCTCCTTCAGCCCGAGCGAATCGGCGAGCCGCTTCGCCGGGTCGATCGTCAGCACGCAGACCTTCAGCCCGCGTGCCGCCATGCCGGTGGCGATCGCCGCCGAGGTGGTGGTCTTGCCGACCCCGCCCGAGCCGGCGCAGATGCAGATGTCCTTGCCCTCGAGGATCTGGTCGACGGCGGACATCAGTGCAGCCTCTTGGCAAGCCGGCGCGCCGCCTCGAGGTCCAGCTCCGGCTCGAAGAGGAAGGGCAGGGTTTTCACCGGGGCCTCGACCCGGCGCCGCAGGCGGGCAAGTTGTGCGCGCTGGGAGCGGGCGCGGTTGTGCTCGGAGACGGCGGCGCGGGCGGCGGCGCGGACGAGGCCGTTCTCGCCGGCGGCGACCTCGGCCAGGCGCTCGGCCTCCTCGCTCGAGAAGCGCTCCGGATAGAGCCCGTTGAGGTAGACACGATCGACGGCGATGCCGACCTCCGAGCGCAGCTCCGCCTCCAGCGCCGCGGACTCGTTGACCGGCATCTCCTCCGGCAGGGCGACGATCGCGGTGCCGGTGTGCTCGTGGTCGGTAATGAACCGGTCGAGCTGCTGGGCCTGCGAGTGGATCGGGCCGACCCGGGCGATCGCCGCGAAGGTGCGCGGCGTCTGCAGGAAGCCGATCCCGTGGCCGGTGGCCGGCGCATCGACGATCACCAGGTCGTACTTGCGCCCTCGCTTCACCTTGCGGTCGAGCTGGGCCAGCTCCCAAATCTTGCCGATCGTGACCAGCTCCTTCAGCCCGGGCGTGGCGGCGGCGAGGTAGGTGAAGATGCGGCTGCGGAAGAGCAGGTCGCGCATCGCCCGCACCTTCAGCTGCAACAGCACGTACTCGCGCATCGACTCGTCGGGGTCGATCGAGATCGACCACAGGTTCTCCTCCATCTCGACCTCGTGGAAGCCGACCTCGGTGTGCTCGAAGATCCGCGACGCGTTCTCCTGCGAGGAGACCTCGCAGACGATCGTGCGCTTGCCGGCGGCGGCGGCGCGGAGGCCGAGCGCAACCGCAACGGTGGTCTTGCCCACACCCCCCTTGCCGGTCACGAAGACCAGGCGCTTGTCGAGGAGGTCTGGCAAGGGGATCGGGTGATTCCTAGCAATTTCGCGGGGCGGGAGGAAAAGCGGCTGACCATGCGAATACCCGCGCAATGGGATTCCTCAGCCGAAAGTCCAAGTCCGCGTCCGTATCCGTCGAGGAGGAGCATCCGATCGTCGAGGAGCTGCAGGAGATGGAGGAGGCTGTGCCTGAGCCGTCCCGGCCCGCGGGTCCTGTCGTGGACGAGGGGTCCTCGTCCTCGCAAGCTGCGGGCGACGACCCCTCATCCACGCCACCCGCGGGAGAGGCGCTGGAGAACGTCGCCCCCTCCGTTAGCGTCAGTGAAGAGCCCGAGCCCGTCGCCGCACCAGCCGCCGGAGACGCGTTTGGAGCTGACGACGGAGAGCCCGAGCGGATGATGGCGCGGGATCTGATCGCGCCGTCCCGCCACGAGGCCGCGGTGGAGGAGCCTGCGGTCGAGGCGCCTGTCAAGCACGCCGAGGTGATCGCTTTCGCCAACCAGAAGGGTGGGGTCGCGAAGACGACTACGACCTTGAACCTTGCCGTGGCCTTTGCCGAGTCCGGGCACCGGGTCCTCTGCATCGACCTCGATCCGCAGGGGAACCTGACGATGAGCCAGGGGATCGACCCCGACAAGGTGGAAAAGAGCCTCTACGACGTGCTGGTCAACGACATGCCGATCTCGGAGATCATCCAGAAGCGCGAGATCGACATCGCCGTCGCCTCAATCGACTTGGCCGGTGCCGAGATCGCGATGAGCACCAAGATCGGCCGCGAGCGCTCCCTCGAGAAGGCGCTGAAAGAGGTCGCCGGCGACTACGACTTCGTCTGCATCGACACCCCGCCCAGCCTCGGCCTGCTGACGATCAACGCGCTCACCGCGGCGAGCAAGGTGATCGTCCCGGTGCAGTGCGAGTATCTGTCGATGCGCGGACTGGTCCAGCTC
>DASVWY010000095.1:0-3561 GCA_036392975.1 Solirubrobacterales bacterium
CCGAAGTCGACATCTGCAGCGAGAGGAAGTAGATCAGGGCGCCGGTGACGATCACGCTGACGAAGCCGAGCGACAGCGGCAGCGCAGCCGCCGCCAGCGAGCCGAAGACGACGAGCAGGATCAGGGCGACGATCGGGAAGCCGCTGGCCTCGGCCTTGGCGAGGTCTTCCTTCGACAGCTCCTGCATCCCGGCCCAGACCGTCGCCTGACCGGCCAGGTAGGGCGTGACGCCGCCGACGGCGACGCCGGGGTCGAGCTGTTCGCGCAGAGTCACCGCCGAGTCGACGAGCTCGTCGGAGGAGACGCCGCTGGAGAGCGGCAGCAGCGCCGAGCCGGTACGCCGCAGCTGCAGCTCGCCGCGACGTGCAAGCGACGGCGGCAGCGCCACGCCCTCGGTTGCAGCCACCTCGCGCCGCACCCGGCGCACGGCCGCCGAGCTCTCCGCGGCGCTGACGCCGGGAGCTGCCCGCAGCGAGACCGCGATCCCGTTGGCCCGCTCGGCAAACTCGCCCTGCAACGCGTCGGCGACGACCTTCGATTCGCTGCCCGGGACGTCGAAGCCGCCGCCGGTCAGGTGTTCGGTCTGACGAGCGGCGAGCGGCAGCGAGGCGATCAGGACCAGAGCCCAGGCGCCGACGACCAAACGGCGCCTGCGCCCCAGGAACCTCGCCAGGTGAATCATCGCGTCATGCATTGGCTGGTCAGCCAGCTTTTCGCAGCCAGCGACCGCCGTCTGTGCGTTGGCTCACTCGGCTGCGAGCAAGAAGCGGGCGGACGCTGCGCCCGCCTCGAGTGCCGCCCCGATGTCCCGATCGGGCTCGGAGAGGGCTTGGAGGGCAAAGCCGTCACCCACCGCGAGCAGGTAGGCGACGATCGCCTCGGCGTCGTAGCGGAGGCTGATCACGCCCTCTCGCTCCTTCGCCTCCAGGACCTCGGCGACGTGAGAGCGGGTGCGGCCGAAGAGCTGACCGACCTCGTGCTGGATGTCGGGATTGCGACGACCGGCGCTGAACAGCTCGTAGAGCAGGAGGAAGAAGGCCGGTTCGTTCTCGATCAGGTCGGTGAGGCTGGCGACCAGGACGTCGATCACGTCGTCGACCGTCTCCGCGCTGGCAAGCAGCTCGTCGAGGCGGGCGACGCGAATCTCGGCGTCGCGGCGAACGACCTCGACCAGCAGCCGCTCCTTGGTCCCGAAGTAGTAGTGGAGGAGGCCGCGGCTGACGCCGGCCTCACGGGCGACGTGCTCGAAGGTCGATCCGGCGGCGCCGCGCTTGGCGACGCTCTCGCGCATCGCGTTGACGATGCGCTGCGCCTTTTCGCCACTCAGCTCGCGCTCTTTGGTTGCAGCCTCCATGTCCAGAGTCTATGGCGAGTGCCGGGCGCGCCCGGCAAGGGGCAGGCTACGCCCCGTTAATACTCGTCGTGCTGGTGTACTCGAACTCCTCCTCGGCGCCGAAGAGGGCGTCGAGGACGGCCTTGCGGGCGCCCTCGCTCAGCACGAGCGCGATTGCCCCGGCGACGAGCCCGAGGAGAATCAGTCGACCGAACCCACCCTTGCGGCGGCGCTTGCTGGCACGCAGCTGCTCGGAGGCTTCGCGCAGGCTGTCGGCGGCGGAGCGGAGATCCTTCTGGACCTTCTTGTCGGTGGTCACCGCCTTCACGGTGCCCTTGCCGTTGCCCGTGGCCCGGGAGTAGGCGCCGCGCGCCTTCTCGAACGCGTCCCGCAGGCTGTCGCGAAGTTCTTCGTCCTCGATCAGACGCTGCACGTAGGGGTTTTCACGCGCGGCCGCGTAGATATCGGCGGCGCGATCGGCACTGTGGGTCGCCTTCGATGCTTTGGCCATGCCTTCTCCTCGCTGGATGATCGATCGTCCGGTTCCCGCTGAGCATAACTCCCAAACGCCGTGGCCACACCCGTCACGGCGGTCCGATTCCGTCCAGCAGTACTCCGTTGGAGCGGAAATTGAGGTCGGCGCCGCGAACTCTCTTCAGCCGCAGGCGCGCCAGATCGGAGCCGGGAAGTGCGTAGCGCCTGACGTACAGGCGACCGGCCCGCTCGTAGCCGACCTGGTGAAAGCGAGGCCCGAAGAGCCGGGCCGGTACGGGCGGAGCCGGCCCATCCGAGACGAAGGCGATTTCGTGCACGTGCCAGGCGAAGCCTTCCGAGGGCCGTGCCTGGAAGGAGCCGGTCGAGAGGTAGTAGCGCAGGGAGGCGTGACCAAGGGTCCAGCTGACCATCGCCCGCGGCGCCTCCGGCTCCCCCAGCTTCGCCGCGACCGCCTCCCAGTCGGGTCGCTGGAATGCGGGCGAGAGGCTGGCAAGCAGGCAGAAGCCGAGCGAGTAGGCGAACAGCGCGGCGCCGAGCAGGGCGCCGCGGAGCGTCGCGGCGATCCCCACCGCCACCAGCAGCGGTACCAGCGCCGGCAGGACGTTGCGCGCCAGCACGTAGTCCTTGCTCGGGGCGAGCACGGCAAGCAGCAGCGGAATGGTGACCGTGGCGGCGGCGATCGCCAGCACCGGTGCCGCCGCCCGCCGCTCGCGCCGCTCCCCGCGCATCGCCAGAAGGGCGAGCAGGGCGACGATCAGCGCCACCGGGACGAGCGCCAGCGCCGGTCGCTCCGGGCGGGCGACGATGTCGCCGATCTCGCCGACGGTGAAGACGACACCCACCTCCCAGAGGCGGTGTCCGAGACTGTGATTCCCGATCCATTCGGCATGGCCCTGCAGCATCTGGTGAATCGCCAGCGGCGCCAGCAACAGGCCGAAACCGGCGACGACCCAGAGGCCGCGCAGCGACTCGCGCCCCCGCCGCCACGCCAGCCAGGCGGCCTCGGCAACCACCGGGAACAGCGCGAAGTAGTGCGTCGCCATCGCCAGCCCGGAGAACACCCCCCAAAGCGTCAGGTCCCGGGACGTGCCGGGAGTTAGACCACCGTATGTGTGCATAACTCCCGGCACGTCGCCTCGGGGGCGGTCGAGGGTGCGGAGGAAGTAGAGGAGCGAGAGGGAGGTCAGGAGGACGAGGAGGGAGTAGCCGCGGGCCTCCTGCGAGTACCAGAGCAGCATCGGGTTGACGGCGACCAGGGCGGCGGCGGCGATGCCGGCGCGGCGGTCGCGCAACTCGGCCCCGAGCAGGTAGGCGACCGGGACTGTCGCCACGCCGGCCAGGGCCGAGAGGGAGCGCAGGCCGTACTCGCCGGTCCCCGTCAGCTGCGTCCAGAACCAGGCCAGCGCGTAGTAGAGCGGCGGCGCCGACTCGCTGAAGCCGACCGCGTCCATCGCGTGCCAGAAGTCCCCGCGCAGGACGCGGCTGGCGGTGACGATCTCGTCGTGGTGGTAGGCCTGGGCCCCGAGTGTCGCAAAGCGCAGGCCGGCGGCGAGCAGGGTCAGGCCGGCGACTATCCAGAAAGCCCGCGAACGCGCCCGCACCGCGGCGCGCAGCGCCTCGACATAGGTCGAGAGACCGTCCCTTGCAAGCGCTCCAGCGGCCTCCATGTCGACTACGCCAGCGCCGCGTCGATCGCCTTGGAGACCTCGTCGACGTGGACGAACTCCAGCTCG
>DASVWY010000096.1:0-4869 GCA_036392975.1 Solirubrobacterales bacterium
CGGCGAGCTGAAGTCCCTGATCCTCTTCGGCGTCGACCCGCTGCGCGACTTCCCGGACACCGCGGGCTGGGACCGCGCGCTCACCGCGGCCGACCACGTCGTCTCCTTCTCGATGTTCGAGAACGCGACCACCGCCAAGGCCGACGTCGTCTTCCCGCTCGAGACCCACGCCGAGAAAGACGGCACCGTCACCCACCCCGACGGCAGGCTCCAACGAGTACGGCCATCCGCCTCCCGCCCGGGCAACATCCGCCCCAACTGGGGCGTCCTAGCCGAGCTGTCCCTGGCCCTAGGCCACGACACCGGCATCACCTCCCAGCCCTCGGCCCTAGCCGCCCTCTCCGAGGCAGTCCCCTTCTACGCCGGCATCGACGACACGGAGATTTCCGGCCGCGGCATCCGCTGGCAGGACCGCGACGCGGCCTCGTCCCTCCCCACTCCCGCGACCACCCCGAGAGAGGGAGCCGACGCCGGTGCCCCCTCCGAACGTTTTGCGCGGGAGGAGAGCAGCGCAAGGGGCGACAGCAGCCAACCTCTCCAGCGACGAGTTGCGAGTGAGGAGGGGGTGCCGGCGTCGGCTTCGTCCCTCGTCTTGGGCACCTACCGCGACCTCTGGGCCGGCACGATCACCGAGCTGAACCCGCCCTTGAAGTTCCTAGAGCCCCGCCAGACCGTCGAGATCTCGCTCGCCGACGCCGAGCGCCTGGGCCTGAAGTCGGGAGATGAGGTCGCGGTTGGGCAGAATGGCACCAGCGTCGCCGCCCGGGTCGCGATCAAGGAACGCGTGCAAGAGGGCGTCTGCTTCCTGATCGAGGGTGTCGCCGAGGCCAATGCCAATGCCTTACTCAACGCCGGCCCGGTAGCGGTTGAGATCCAGAAGGTGGAGGGCTGATGCTGCCGCTCGCCGACACCACCTTCGTCGAAGCGACCTGGATCATGATCGTCAAGTCACTCGTGATCTTCGGCGTCATCTTCGCGATCCTGCCGCTGATGACGGTGCTGGAGCGCAAGCTGATCGGCCGCTTCCAGCACCGCTACGGGCCCAACCGGGTCGGCCCGTTCGGGATCCTGCAGCCGCTGGCCGACGTCGGCAAACTGCTCAGCAAGGAGGCCTTCCGGCCCGCCAACGCAGTCCCGACCCTGTTCGTGCTGGGGCCGCTGCTGCCGGTTCTCTCCGGGGTGCTGGCGCTGGCGATCATCCCCTGGGGCGACGTCCAGGGCGGCGTCGGCCTCTACGGGATCGACGTCCCGATCGGCATCCTCTACTTCTTCGCGGTCGGGTCGATCGCCTTCTACGGGGTGCTGCTGGGCGGCTGGTCCTCGGGCTCCAAGTACAGCCTGCTGGGGGCGATGCGCGGCGCCGCGCAGCTGATCTCCTACGAGGTGGCGATGGGCTTGGCGCTGCTCGGCGCGATCATGATGGGCGGCTCGCTGTCGCTGGTCGACATGGTCCACGCGCAGGGGGAGATGTGGTTCGTCGTGCCGCAGTTCGTCGGCTTCCTGGTCTTCATGCTGGCCGGCTTCGCCGAGACGAACCGGACCCCGTTCGACATGCCCGAGGCCGATGCCGAACTCGTCCAGGGCTACATGACCGAGTACGGCGGCATGCGCTTCGGCAGCTTCCTGCTGGTCGAGTACATGGAGATGCTGGTCGTCTCCGGCATCGCCGCGGCGGTCTTCCTCGGCGGCTGGATGGGCCCCGGCCCGAGCTTCCTCGACCCGGTCTGGATGCTGACCAAGATCCTCGGGCTGATCTTCGTCTTCATCTGGGTGCGGGCGACGCTGCCGCGCCTGCGCTACGACCAGCTGATGAGCCTGGGCTGGAAGGTCCTGCTGCCGCTGGCGACCCTGAACGTGCTGGTCACCGCCGTCCTGGTGGTGGTCCTGTGAACCGTTGTGTCGCCTTTTTGGCGGTATGCGAGGTAAAAGGCGACACAGGGGGTTGCCGGCGATGACTCAGTTCCCCTACCTGAAGGACCAGGACGTGGTCGAGGTCCAGCGGGGGCCGGAGCCGGGCGGGGTCGGCGGCGCCTACCGCGCCTTCGGCGAGACCCTGCGCGGGCTGAAGACGACGATGGCTCGGCTGATCGAGGGCCCGCTGACGATCCAGTACCCGGAGGAGAAGACGCCGGTCTACCCGCGCTTCCGCGGCCGCCACAAACTCCACAAGTTCGAGGACACCGACCTCGAGAAGTGCGTCGGCTGCTCCCTCTGCGCCGCCGCCTGCCCGGCCGACTGCATCCGCGTCGTCGCCGCTGAGAACATCCCCGGCCAGCGGGTCTCGGCCGGCGAGCGTTACGCGGCGGTCTACGAGATCAACCTCTCGCGCTGCATCTTCTGCGGCTACTGCGAGATTGCCTGCCCCTTCGACGCGATCACGATGGGGCACGACTACGAGATGGCCGACTACGACCGCGAGAACCTGATCTTCACCAAGGAGATGCTCCTCGCCGAGCCGATCGAGCGGACGCCGCTGCGGAGCGAGGGCGAATGAGCGCCGGGCTACTCCGGATCGGGCCGAACCAAGACCGTGTCGGCGACCGGGATCACCTCGTCCACCGGCAGGTCGGCCCGGTTGGCGTGTTCCCTGATCGCCTCGGGACTGGATGCCTGGTAGATGCAGACCGTGCCGACCGGGCCGTCGCCCTCCTCGAGGACGTAGCTGCGGATCCAGCGAATGTCGTCCGACATCTCCTCGTCTCCAACCTGGCGCGACCGCTCGGCGGCTTCTTCGAGCTCGCCACCGGACTTCCAACCGCTGCGTCGCAGAATCACGTAGGTGTCCACGGTGCCTCCTTTTCGGGGGGGACGGCGGGGTGCAGGGTCATACAACCACGCAGCCCCAAGGCGGTCAACTAGTGGAGGAGGTCCTCTTCTTCGCCGCCGCGATCGGCGCCCTCGGCGGCGCGATCGGCGTCGTCGCCATGCGCAACCCCTTCTACAGCGTGCTGGCGCTGATCGTCCATCTCTTCTCGCTGGCCGTCCTCTTCCTGCTGCTCAGCTCGGCCTTCCTCGCCGCCGCCCAGGTGGTCGTCTACGCCGGCGCGGTGATGGTCCTCTACGTCTTCGTCGTCGCCTACGTCGGCGGCGACCAGGAGTCCGCCTGGGAGCCGATCCCGGGCCAACAGTTCCTAGCCCCCCTCCTCGGCATAGCCCTCTTCGTGGAGCTGGCAATAGCCGTCCTCGGCTCGTCGTTGGTTGCGCTTGGGACGGAGGGGCCGGATGTGGCGCCGGGCTTTGGCGATCCGGCGGCAATCGGGACCCTGCTGCTGGAGCGCTTCCTGGTGGCCTTCGAGGCCGCCTCGATCCTGTTACTGATTGCAGCCGTGGGCGCAGTGGTACTCGCGGGCCGCCACACCCCAGGCGGGGACGCCGGTGCCTCCCCCGAACGTTTTGCGCGGGAGGAGAGCGACGCTAGCGGCGCCAGCAGCCAACCTCTCCAGCGACGAGTTGCGAGTGAGGGGGAGGTACCGGTGGCCCCGCCCGGAGGACCGGCATGAGCATCGAGTGGTACATCGTCCTCTCCAGCCTGCTGTTTGCGACGGGCGCCACCGGCATCCTGATCCGCCGCAGCCCGGTGGTCATCCTGCTCTGCCTGGAGCTGATGCTGAACGCCGGCAACCTCGCCCTGATCGCCTTCAGCCGCATGGTCGGCAACCAGGAGGGCCAGGTCTTCGCGCTGATCGTGATGGTTGTCGCCGCCTGCGAGGTGGTCATCGGCATGGGCCTGATCGTCGCGATCTTCCGCCGCAAGCTGCCGCTCGACGTCGATGAGCTGAGGGAGCTGCGCGGGTGAGCGCGACCACCTGGGCCTGGCTGGTCCTGCTCTTCCCACTGCTCGGCTCGATCGTCACCGGGATCGGCTTCCGGGCGATGCCGGCTCGCGCCGCGGGCGCGATCGGCACCGCCGCGATCGCCCTCTCCTTCGCTTGCGGCATCGCCGCCCTCCTCAGCCTGCTCGGCGACGAGCCGGAGGCGCGCCACCACGCCTCCTCGCTCTGGGACTACGCCAGCGCCGCGGGCCTCGACGTCCAGCTCGGCATCCTCGTCGACCCGCTCTCGGTCTTCATGGTGCTGGTCGTGACCGGCGTCTCGACCCTGATCCACCTCTACTCGTTCGGCTACATGACCTCCGACGCCGGCTACCGGCGCTTCTTCAGCTACCTCAACTTCTTCGTCTTCTCGATGCTGCTGCTGGTCCTCGCCGGCAACTTCGTCCTGCTGACCGTCGGCTGGGCTTTCGTCGGCTTCGCCTCCTACGCGCTGATCAGCTTCTGGTACCGGCGCACGACCGCGACCGGGGCCGGGATGAAGGCGTTCGTGATCAACGTCGTCGGCGACATCGGCCTCGTCCTCGCCGCCTTCCTGATCTTCCGCGAGCTCGGCAGCTTCGACTACGAGACGGTCTTCCACAAAGCGCCCGAGGTATTCAGCGTCAACGAGTGGACGGTGACGGCGATCTGCCTGCTGCTCCTCGTCGGCGCCTTCGCCAAGTCGGCGCAGCTGCCGTTTCACACCTGGCTGCCGGACGCGATGGAGGGCCCGACCCCGGTCTCCGCCTTGATCCATGCGGCGACGATGGTGACGGCGGGCGTATACCTGCTGTTGCGCCTCGAGTGGCTGTTCGCGCTGACGCCGGACGTGCTCCTCATCGTCGCGTGGATCGGCGCCTTTACCGCGCTGCTCGCCGCGGTGCTCGCCTGCGTGCAGGACGACATCAAGCGCGTGCTTGCCTACTCCACCGTGTCGCAGCTCGGCTACATGATGACGGCGATCGGCGCCGGCTTCGCGGGTGCTGGTTTCCTGCACCTGCTCACCCACGGCGTCTTCAAGGCCCTGCTCTTCCTCGGCGCGGGTGCGGTGATCCAC
>DASVWY010000097.1:0-2398 GCA_036392975.1 Solirubrobacterales bacterium
CCGCCCATTACATCCTGCCGCCGCGTCCGAGCCGCGGTCAGGTCGCGACGGCCCGGCGCGTCTTCGGCCGCATGGACGCGGTGATCGCGCACTCCGAGCACGGGGCGGCCCTGCTGCGCGACAAGGTCGGGCTCGACCCGGCCCAGGTGCGGGTCATCCACCACGGCGCCTTCGATTACCTGACTCGACTGCCCGAGGAGAGCCCGCTGCCGGCGGAGCTGCAGGATGCCGAGGGCCCGGTGATCCTCTTCTTCGGCCTGCTGCGCCCTTATAAGGGTCTCGACACCCTGCTCGAGGCCTTTCGCCACGTTTCGGGAGCGGAGCTGTGGATCGTCGGCAATCCGCGCATGGACATCGGCCCGCTGCGCGACCTCGCCCGGGAAGCGCCGGGACGGGTCCGCTTCCTCACCCGCTTCGTCGACGACGCCGAGATCCCGGCGATTTTCCGCCGCGCCGACCTCGTCGTCCTGCCGTACCGCGACGCCGAGCACTCCGGCGTTCTCTACACCGGCCTCGCCTTCGGCAAGCCGCTCGTCCTCAGCACGGTCGGCGGCTTCCCCGAGGTGGCGGCGCAGGGTGCGGCCCGCCTCGTCCCGCCGGAGGATCCCTCCGCGCTCGCGACGGCGCTAGCCGAACTGGTCGGCGACGAATCGACCCGGGCCGATCTCGCCGGCGCCGCGAGAGCCGCTGCGGCAGGTCCCTACTCCTGGGACGAGGCTGCAGCGCAGACCCTCCACCTCTACCGGGACCTACTCGCCGCGCGGTAATGCTTCCGGTGTTCCTTTTGCAGCTATAGCGGACAAAACGAACACCGGAAGCAGATAATCCTTCGGTGCTCGCCGCCGCCGTCGCCTTTTGGGCCAGCCTTGCGCTGATCCTTTACACGCATCTCGGCTATCCGCTCGTCCTGCGCGCGCTCGTCGCGCTGCGTCGCCGGCCGACGCTGCGGCCGGACACCTGGGAGGAGCTGCCGACGGTCTCGCTGATCGTCGCCGCCTACGACGAGGAGGCGACGATCGCCGCCAAGGTCGCCAACGCGCTTTCGCTCGACTACCCCCGCGACCGGCTGGAGGTCATAGTCGCGTCCGACGGCTCGGTCGACGCCACGGCGGAGCGCGCCCGGGAGGCCGGCGCCGACCTCGTCCTCGACCTGCGGCGCGGCGGCAAGGTAGCCGCCCAGAACGCGGCGGCGGAGCGAGCCGGCGGCGAGGTCCTCGCCTTCTCCGACGCCAACAGCGCCTGGGCGCCGGACGCCCTGCGGCGACTGATCGAGCCCTTCGCCGACCAGTCGGTCGGCTACGTCTGCGGCCAGGTCCGTTTCCTCGACCCCGACGGCGACAACCTCGAGGGCGCCTACTGGCGCTACGAGATGGCGGTGCGCGAGATGGAGTCGGCCCTGGCCGGTGTCACCGCCGGCAACGGAGGCATCTACGCCGTGCGCAGCGAGGCCTACCTGGCACTGCCCCCTGCGGGAAGCCACGACCTCTCGTTCCCCTTCCTGCTGGCCAAGCGTGGGCGCCGCTCCGTGTACGTGCCCTGGGCCGGCGCCGAGGAGAGGATGGTGCCGACGCTGGACGGCGAGTTCGCCCGCAAGCGGCGGATGATGGTCGGGCTCTGGGACATCGTCGTGCGCGAAGGGATGCTGCGCCCGCGCGGCTACCCACCCGCCTACGCCTTCGAGATCGTCTCGCACCGGTTGCTGCGCTACTCGACCCCGTTCCTGCACCTGATCGCGCTCGCCGCGAACCTGACGCTGCTCGGGGAGGGCTGGGTCTACGCGGTGACGCTCGCCCTCCAGCTCGCCCTTCTCGCCGCCGCCGCGCTGGGAAGGTGGCTGCCGCTGGCGCCGCTGCGGGTCGCCCGCTACTACGCGATGACCACCGCCTCGATCGCGGCCGGGCTCTGGGATCGCTTCCGCCATGGGCCCCCGGGCGCCTGGGAGAAGGCCGAGGGCACCCGATGAGGGAGAGCGACTGATGCCGCGGGTCTTCGACTTCGTCGTCGCCGCGCTTGCCCTGGCGCTCCTCTCGCCCGTCCTGGCGATCGCCGCGATCGCGATCAAGCTCGGCAGTCCCGGGCCGGTCATCTACCGGCAGCGGCGCGTCGGCAGGGACGGCCGCGAGTTCGAACTGCTGAAGCTGCGGACGATGGTCCAGGGTTCCGACCCGGTTGGGATCGGAGTCGCGATCATGCGCGACGATCCGCGCGTCACCCGCGCCGGCCGCTTCCTGCGCCGCACCTCGCTCGACGAGCTGCCCAACCTGGTCAACGTGTTGCGGGGCGAGATGGCGATCGTCGGCCCGCGTCCGACGCTGCCGTCGCAGGTCGCGCAGTACACCGAGCGCGAGCGCGGCAGGCTGGCCGTCAAGCCGGGGATTACGGGCTGGGCGCAGGTCAA
>DASVWY010000098.1:0-6367 GCA_036392975.1 Solirubrobacterales bacterium
GTGCCGGACTCCTGGTCGTCGTCATCGCCGTAATAGGGGGGCGCCCAGCGGATGTAGTCGCCCATCCCGGTGTCCTCGACCTTCAGCACCTCGGCGCCGAGGTCGGCCAGCAGCAGTGAACAGAACCCGCCCGGCAGCAGCCGCGTCAGGTCGAGGACCTTGATGTCGCTCAGCGGCGTCATGCGGTCGGTCTCTGGTCGAATTGATGTCGCGGTGTCGCTCCGCGGGAATGCCGCGAAGCGGCGATATGCAATCTGATGCCTGCCCGCCATAGGCGGGCAGTGTGTTCCGGAGCCAAGCCCGAACGGCCCGCGACCAAATTCACGCGGAGGGACACCGCCTCCTCCCCGGCAACGCCGCTACGCAGCAGACCGCTCACGCTTCGGCACTCCCAGCAGCTCGCGAGCCTCAGCGACGCTGGCGGCGCGGCGGCCGACGTCCTCGGCCATCTGCCGCGCCTTGGCGATCAGCTCGCCGTTGGACTTCGCCATCTCGCCGTTCGGCAGGTAGAGGTTGTCCTCGACCCCGGCGCGGACGTTGCCGCCCAGGACCAGAGCCGCGCCGAGCAGCTTCCACTGGTCGCGCGAGATGCCGATCACCTGCCACTGGTGCTCGCCTTCGGCGCCGCCGGGAATCTGGTCGGCCATGAAGCCGACGTTGCGGGGGGTCGGGCGGATGCCGCCGTTGACGCCCATCACCAGCGAGACCTGCAACGGCGGCCGGTCGAGCAGCCCCATGTCGATCAGCGGGTCGAGGTTGGCGACGTGGCCGGCATCGAAACACTCGTGCTCGGGCTTGATCCCAAGCGCCTTCATCTCCGTCAGGAACTCGATGATCGTGTCGAAGCTGTTCTCGAAGACCGCCTTGAAGACGAAGTCCTTGCGCCGCGGCGAGTACTTGGCGTAGTTCATCGAGGACATGTTCAGAGCGGCCACGTCGGGCCGCAGCTCGCGCAGGTATTCGAGCCGCTTCTCGATCGGGATTCCGATCGCCCCGGTCGAGTAGTTGACGATCACATCGCCGACCTCGGCCAGGATCGCCTCGGTGATCGCCTTGAAGTCCTCGACCTCGTAGGAAGGCGTGCCGTCGGGCGTGCGGGCGTGGATGTGGATCTGCGAGGCGCCCTCCTCGACCGCCCGCCGCGCCTCCGCCGCGTACTCCTCCGGCGTGTAGGGGATCGCCGGGCACTGCTCGCGGTTGGCGATGACGCCGCTGATCGAGCAGCTGATCACGACCGGGTCGCCGAATGAGCTCATACCGCCTCCTTCCGCTGTGCCTTGGCACGACATATCGGGGCAAAGGAACAGCGCAGCGTCATACCGGCATGACTCCATGCCGTTTGGCCGGCTTCTCGACGTGCTTGTTGCGGGCCATGCGCAGCGCCTTGACGATCGTCGGCCGCGTCTCGCGCGGGTCGATGATGTCGTCGATCACCGCGTTGCCGGCGGCGATGTAGGGGTCGATTTGCTGGCGCACCGCGTTCAGCATCGCCTCGCGGGTCGCCTCCGGGTCCTCGGAGGCCTCGATCGCAGAGCGGCCGATGATGTTGACCGCACCCTCGGCGCCCATCACCGAGATCTCGGCCCCCGGCCAGGCGACGATCAGGTCCGGCTCGTAGGCCTTGCCGCACATCACGTAGTAGCCGGCGCCGTAGGCCTTGCGGACGATCACCGTCACCTTCGGCACGGTGGCGCGGCTGACCGCGTAGAGCATCTTGGCGCCGTGGCGGATGATCCCGGCGTGCTCGACCTTGGCACCGACCATGAAGCCGGGCACGTCCTGGAGGAAGACGAGCGGCACGTTGAAGGCGTCGCAGAGGTTGATGAAGCGGGCGGCCTTGTCGGCGGAGTCGTTGTCGAGGATGCCGGCCAGCTGCTTGGGCTGGTTGGCGACGATCCCGACCGGCTGGCCGCCGAAGCGGGCGAAGCAGGTGATCAGCGTCTTGGCGAACTTCGGCTTGAGGTCGAACCACTCGCCGTCGTCGACGATCTCGCGGATTACGTCGTACATGTCGTAGGGCTGGCGCGAGGACTCGGGGACGATCTCCAGCAGCTTCTCGGAGGTGCGGTCGTCGGGGTCGGAGGTCTCGATCACGGGCGGCTTCTGCTCGCAGTTGGCCGGGAAGTAGGAGAGGTACTTCTTGACCGCTTCGATGCACTCCGGGTCGTCCTTGACCTCGAGGTCTCCCACTCCCGATTTGCGGCAGTGGACCTTGGCGCCGCCGAGATCCTCCATCGAGATGTCCTCGCCGGTCACCGCTTTGGTCAGGTGCGGGCCGGCCAGCGCCATCGCCCCCTGGCCGGAGACCATCGGCACGAAGTCCGAGAGGGCCGGGATGTAGGCGGTGCCGGCCGCGCAGGGGCCCATCATCGCCGCGACCATCGGGATCACGCCCGACATTTCGACCTCCTCGCGGAAGAGGTGGCCGGAGCCGGCGAAGAGGGAGCCGGACGCCTCCTGGATGCGGGCGCCGGCCGAGTCGAGCAGCCAGATGAAGGGCATCCGCTTGGAGAGGGCCATCTCGCGCAGGCGGGTCACCTTCAGCTCGCCGGTCATCCCCATCGAGCCGGCCATCACGGTGAAGTCGTAGGCGGCGATGCAGGTTGGGCGACCTTCGACGTCGCCCCAGCCGGTGATGACGCCGTCGGCCGGCGCCTCCACCCCCTCCATCGCCCGCTGGGCGAAGTGCGGGCGGCCGTGGATTCCCATCTCGACGAAGGTGCCCGCGTCGACCAGCAGGTCGATGCGCTCGCGCGCGGTCAGCTTGCCGCGCTCGTGCTGCTTGGCGATCTTCTCCTCGCCGCCGCCGAGCTTCGCCTTCTGGCGCCGCTCGTGCAGCTGCTCGGTCAGCTCGTCCAGCGGCGCCGTGCCCGGCAGCAGGTTCTTCTCCTGCTCCTCGGCCTGCCGTTCCTGTTGGTGCTCCTCGGTGCTTGCCATTCCTATCGTCCCTTCCATTGCGGCTCGCGCTTCTCGAAGAAGGCGCTGACGCCCTCGACTATGTCCTCGGTCGAGAAGGTCAGCGAGAGCTGCGAGCGCAGGTAGTCGAGCGCGTCGTCGACCGCCATGTCCTGCTGCCGGTACATCGCGTCGTGGCCGAGCCGCATCAGGACCGGGCTCTTGGAGGCCAGCTTGCCGGCCCACTCGGCGACGGCGGCGTCGAACTCGCCCGCCGCCACGACCTTGTTGGCGAGCCCGTACTCGACCGCCTGCTCGGCGCTCAGGCGCTCACCAAGCAGCATCATCTCGTTGACCTTCTTGCGCGGAACGTTGCGGTAGATGATCGCCATGATCATGTAGGGGAAGGCGCCGACGTTGATCTCCGGCGTGCCGAAGGTCGCCCCCTCCTTGGCGATCGAGAGGTCGCACGAGAGCGCCAGCCCCATCCCGCCCGCCAGTACGTGTCCGTTGGCGGCGCAGAGCGAGGGCTTGCCCAGCCTCGGCATCAACCTGAAGAACTCGAGGAAGAGGTCGGTGGCGAAGTGTTTGGCGACGAGCGGGACGTCGGCCGCGAAGCCGCCCAGGTCGGCACCGGCGCAGAAGACCTTGTCGCCGGCGCCGGTGAGGACGACGGCGCGGGCCTCCTCGTCGTCGCGGGCGCGCTTCATCGCGTCGACCAGCTCGACGAGCATCTGGCCGGAGAGCATGTTGCGCTTCTCCGGGTTGTTCAGCGTCACCGTCGCGACCCCGTCGGCGACCTCGTACTTGACCAGCTCGTAGTCCATCCCTGT
Source organism: Solirubrobacterales bacterium (assembly GCA_036392975.1). Classification (GTDB taxonomy): domain Bacteria; phylum Actinomycetota; class Thermoleophilia; order Solirubrobacterales; family 70-9; genus VRUE01. Next base: position 3,729 of record DASVWY010000098.1, read on the forward strand.
CGGGACCATAGCGGAGCGAGCTGAAAGTGGAAAGTGCTACTGTCCACTCGGACTTCGACCAGGAGGAGAGAGAAGTGGCGACCGCGACGACCAACGGCTCCAAAGTCATCAAGCCCGACCACGCAGCCGAGCGCAAGCACATGATCTTCACGCAGGAGCACGAAGACCTGCGCGAGTCGATGCAGGCCTGGGTGCAGAAGGAGGTCTTCCCCCATCGCAACGAGTGGGAGGAGAGCACCTGGCCGCGGGAGATCATGGAGCGCGCCGGCGAGCTCGGCTTCCTCGGCCTCTGCCTGCCCGAGGAGTACGGCGGCCAGGGCGGCGACTATTACTACTCGCTGGTCCGCTCGGAGTGCATGAGCTACTCGGGCTCGGGCGGCCTCAACATGGGCTTCGCCGTCCACACCGACATGGTGATGCCGCCGATCGAGCTGCTCGGCACCGACGATTTGAAGCAGCGCTACCTGCCCGAAGGGATCCAGGGCAAGCGGATCGGCTGCCTCGGGATCACCGAGCCGGAGGCCGGCTCCGATGTCGCCGCGATCCGCACCAAGGCGATCCGCGACGGCGACGAATTCGTCGTCAACGGCTCCAAGACGTTCATCACCAACGGCGCTCGCGCCGACTTCATCGTCCTCGTCGTCAAGACCGACCCCGAGAAGGCGCACGACGGCATCAGCCTGCTGGTCGTCGACCTGCGCGACGAGAACGGTGAGACCGTGCCCGGCTTCAGCGTCTCGCGCAAGCTGGAGAAGATGGGGATGCACGCCTCCGACACCGCCGAACTCAGCTTCGAGGACGTGCGGGTGCCCGTCGAGAACCTGCTCGGCGAGGAAGGCAAGGGCTTCTACCACATCGCCTGGGAGCTCCAGGGCGAGCGGATGGTCGCCTGCGCCGGCGCCGTCGCCGGCGCGCAGCGGATGTTCGACCGCACCCTCGAGTACGCCAAAGAACGCAAGGCCTTCGGCCGCTCGATCGGCAACTTCCAGGTGATCCGCCACAAGTTCGCCGAGATGGCGACCAAGATCGAGGCCGGCCGTCAGTTCACCTACTCGACCGCCTGGCGCTTCGCCAACGGCGAGTACCCGGTGCGCGAGATCTCCGAGTGCAAGCTCTACACCTCGCGGATCGCCTGCGAGGTCGCCGACGAGTGCATCCAGATCCACGGCGGCTACGGCTACATGAAGGAGTACGAGATCGAGCGCGCCTACCGCGACGTCCGCCTCAACCGGATCGGGGCCGGCACCGACGAGATCATGCTCGAGGTGATCGGCCGCAGCTACGGGCTCTAGGCCGGGGGCCGCCGATGTCCCACGTCGAGCACGTCCGCTCCTACTACGAGGCGCTGAACAGCGGCGACGCCGAGCGCGTCGCCGCTCACTTCACCGACGACGCGGTCCACTACTACACGCGGCTGGGCCCGCACGAGGGGGCGGAGACGATCAGCAAGATGACCGAGCTCGGAGTCGAGAGCATCGACGCCCAGTGGTACATCGAGAACGCGATCGAGCAGGGCGACCAGGTGGCGATCGAGTGGACGATGACCTGGCGGGCGCCGGATTCGGGCGAGAAGCGCCTCGACCGCGGCACCGAGTGGTTCCAGATCCGCGACGGCAAGATCGCCGAGGTGCGCGCCTACCACCACGGCGGCAAGAAGAACCCACAGGGCGATCTGCTCGGCTTCGACCACGCCGGCCGCGGCTACACCATGCTCGAGGACTGGAAGGCACCGGCGAAGGTGGAGAAGAGCGGGGCATGACCGGGACGGTGCGATGACGATCATCAAGGACGCCGGGGTCCGCGCGACCCCGCCTCCTTTCGCCGAGGAGCACGAGGAGCTGCGCGAGACGGTGCGGCGCTTCGTCGTCAGCGAGATCGCGCCGAACGTCGATGAGTGGGAGGAGGCGCGCGAGTTCCCCCGCGAGCTGTACGGCCGCTGCGCCGAGCTCGGCTTCCTCGGCCTCAAGTTCCCCGAGGAGTACGGGGGCCAGGGCGGGACGCACCTGCACGACGCGATCTGGGTCGAGGAGCTGGCGCGCTCCGGCGGCTCCGGCGGCGTCGCCGCCGGACTCAACGCCCACACCTCGATCGCGATGCCGCCGATCTTCAACTTCGGCACCGAGGAGCAGAAGCAACGCTGGCTGGTGCCGGGCATCGCCGGCGAGAAGATCGGCGCCCTGGGGATCACCGAGCCCGGCGCCGGCTCCGACGTCGCCGGCATCTCGACCTTCGCCAAGCGGGTCGACGGCGGCTACGTGGTCAACGGCTCCAAGACCTTCATCACCAACGGCGTCCGCGCCGACTTCCTCGTCTGCGCCTGCAAGACCACCCAGGAGGGCGGCCACCACGGCATCTCCTTCCTGGTCCTGGAGCGCGAGATGCCCGGCTACGAGGTCGCGCAGAAGCTGGAGAAGATGGGCTGGCACTCCTCCGACACGGGCGAGCTGGCCTTCGTCGACGTCGAGGTCCCGGCCGAGAACCTGCTCGGCGAGGAAAACGAGGGCTTCAAGCAGATCATGGCCAACTTCGCCTGGGAGCGGCTGCTGATGGCGATCGGCGCCGTCGGCGCCATGCGCCGGCTGCTCGAGGTGGCGATCGACTACGCGGGAGAGCGCGAGGCCTTCGGCCGCCCCATCGGG
>DASVWY010000099.1:0-5737 GCA_036392975.1 Solirubrobacterales bacterium
GGCGATGCCGATCAGCGTCGTCACGATGAACCCACCCGGGTCGTCACCGGGAAGGATGAGCTTTGCTATCGCGCCGGCAAGCAGCCCGAGCACGATCCATCCGATGATCCCCATCAGGAGCTCCTTCCGTAGTAGATACCAGCGCCCAGGTACCCGCCGCGTCAGCGGGGGAAACGAGCCCCGACGCTGGCGCAGCGGGCGTCGGGGCGCGAAGCTTCTGCACTCAAATAATGCAGAATATTGTGTAACCTTTCGTGCATCGTCGCGCGCGAGGGAGGCGCGCGTAAATCTCACACGAGGGAGGAAGCAAATGAAGAGAAGGCTCGCAACCTTCGCCTCGGCGATGGCGATCTGCGTCAGCGCCATGGCGCTGACGCCAGCGGCGTCGTTCGCGGTAGACCCGATCCTGTTCGTGCACGGCTACACGCGCACTGCGTCGGACTGGAAAACCATGATCGGGCGCTTCGAAAAAGACGGCTGGAAAAAATCGCAGCTGAGCGCCTACAGCTACAACACCTCGCAGTCGAACAAAACGACCGCCGAAACCATCGTCAAAAGCGAAGTCGAAAAACTGCTCTCCTCGACCGGCGCCTCCAAGCTGGACGTCGTCGCTCACTCGATGGGCAGCCTCAACACCCGCTGGTACATCAAGTTCCTCGGCGGCGAATCGAAAGTCGACGACTGGGTCTCGCTCGGCGGGCCGAATCACGGCACGACCTTCGCCAACTTCTGCTTCAGCGCCTCGTGCATCGAGATGCGGCAGAACTCGACGTTCCTGAACGAACTGAACGCGGGGGACGAGACCCCCGGCGCGGTCAGCTACGGCACCTGGTGGTCGCCGTGCGACGAAATCATCAATCCCGATTCGAGCGTGGCGCTGTCGGGCGCGACCAACACCGAAACCGCCTGCATCACGCACCAGAACCTGCTGCAGGACGAAACCGTCTACACGCAGGTCCGCGAATTCGTCAAATAGGTCCGAGGTCCTGAGCAGGGGCGCCTCCATGCTGGAGGCGCCCCGCTCAAGCTAAGTTTGAGGCGTGAAGCTCCTTGCCTTCAGCGATTTGCACCGCGACCTCGGACAGGCGGCGAAGCTGGTCGAGATGTCGGCCGAGGCCGACGTCGTGATCGGCGCCGGCGACTTCGCCTCGGTGCACGAGGGGCTGGAGGAGACGATCGGCGCCCTGGCCGCGATCGAGGCGCCGACGGTGCTGGTCCCGGGCAACAACGAGACCGATGAGGCGCTGCGCGAGGCAACCGCCGGCTGGGACGCCGCCACGGTCCTGCACGGCGATGGCACGACGATCGAAGGCGTCGAGTTCTTCGGCCTCGGCGCCGGCGTCCCGGTCACCCCCTGGGACTGGAGCTTCGACCTCGACGACGAGACGGCGGGCGAGATGCTGGCCCCCTGTCCCGAGGGCGCGGTCCTGGTTCTCCACTCGCCGCCGCAGGGTCACTGCGACGCCAACGGCGGCGGCGACCATTTCGGCAGCGCCGCCCTGCGCCAGGCGGTCGAGCAGAAGCGTCCGCGCCTCGCCGTCTGCGGCCACATCCACGAGTCGTGGGGCTGCCAGAGCGAGCTCGGCGAGACGTCCATCCGCAACCTCGGACCCAAGGGCACCTGGCTCGAGCTCTAGCTGCAGTTCCTAACAACGTTGTTCATCCGGGCCTCCTCGAAGGCTGGGGGTGTCGAGCCACCCACCCAACAGGAGGACACCGGATGAAGATCCAGGAGGAGAAGCTCTAAGAGAGCGCGGAAAGCGGGTAGTACGCGACCGCTATCGAAACCGCGACCGAAACGGCGACTTTTTCAGAGTCCCTCGGCGGCCTCGCCCGCGACCGCGCCCCGGCCGCCACCGCCTTCGGCGTGATTGCACTGATGGTCCTCGCCCTGGTCGCCGCCAGGGGGCTCCACGATGTGGCGCAGGCCACGCTCAACGGGCTCACGCTGGGGACCATCTACGCGCTCGGCGCCGTCGGGCTGACCCTCGTCTACGGGATCCTCCGGTTGGTCAACTTCGCCCACGGCGACTTCCTCGCCTTCGGCGCCTACATGGCCTACCTGGTGAACGTGACCTGGGGCCTGCCGCTGGTCGCCGGGATCTTCTTCGCGATGGCGACCACGGCTCTGCTGGGGCTGCTCTTCGAGCGAGTGATGTGGCGGCCGATGCGCGCCAAAGGGGCCGGGTTTTTGCAGCTGATCCTGATGTCGATCGGCCTCGCATTCGTGATCCGCTCGGCGATCCAGTGGTTCTGGGGAACCGAGATTCGCGTCCTCGACGTCGACGTCACCGACAGCGTCACCTTTCTCGGCCTGCGAATCGGGCAGACGGAGCTGACGGTGGTGGTCCTCGGGATCGCGGTCCTGGTCGCGGTCGCGCTCGTCGTCCGCTTCAGCCTCCTGGGAAAACGGATGCGCGCCCTCTCGGACAGCCTCGAGCTGGCTGAGACGGCCGGCGTCGACACCCGCCGCGTGATCCTCTACACCTGGCTGTTCGCGGGTGCCCTCGCTGGGCTCGCGGGGGTTCTCTCGGGCGCCCTCACCAATTTACGGCCGGAGCTCGGCTTCGAGCTGCTGCTGCCGATCTTCGCCGCCGTGATCCTGGGTGGGATCGGCAATCCCTTCGGCGCCCTCACCGCCGGGCTCGTGCTCGGCATCGTGATCGAGTGGTCGACCCTGGTCGTCGAGCCGCGCTGGAAGGTGACCTTCGGCTTCGTCGCCCTCGTCATCGCGCTCGTCATCCGCCCCGAGGGGATCTTCGGCCGGGCGAGGGCGATATGAGCCCGCTGCCGCTGGCTTTCACCCTCGAGGCCTTCACCAACTTCGGGTTTTGGAGCGGGGTCCTCGTCGTCGCCGGGATTTACGCCGTCGTCTCGCTCGGCCTGCAGCTCAACGTCGGCTACACGGGGATCGTCAACTTCGGACAGGCGGGCTTCATGGCGGTCGGCGGCTACTCGATGGCGATCCTTGTTCTGGAGGCGGGCCTGTCCTTTTGGCTGGCACTGCCGGCCGCCGTCTCGATCACGATGGCCTTCGGGGTGTTGATCGGACTGCCCTCGTTGCGGCTGCGGGCCGACTACTTCGCGATCGTCACCCTCGCCACCGCCGAGGTGGTTCGCCTGGCCGCCCAAAACGCCCGCGGCCTCACCGGCGGCAACAAAGGCCTCTACTGCGAGTTCGAAGCCGCCAGCCAGACCTGCTTCGACGACTCCTGGCGGTCCCTCTCGGACTCGATCCTCGGCTTCGTCGAAAACTTCTGGGCCGACCCGGAGCCGCTGCTGCCGCTCCTGATCGCCATCTGGACGACGGTTCTGGTCGCGATCCTCGGCCTCGGTTACGTGCAGGGGACGCCCTGGGGGAGGGTGCTGCGGGCGATCCGGGAGGACGAGGACGCGGCCCGCGCGCTGGGCAAGAACACCCTCCTCTACAAGCTGCAATCGCTGGCGATCTCCGCCCTGCTCGGCGCCCTGGCCGGTTTCTTCCTCGCCCTCTTCCTGGCCACTATTCATCCCGACGATTACGAGCCCATCGTCACCTTCTTCGCCTTCGGCGTGCTGATCCTCGGCGGGCTCGCCAGCTACCGAGGGGTGGCGATCGGTGCAATCCTGCTCTGGACCCTGCTGGAAGGAACCCGCTTCGTCGAGCTGCCGATCAGCGAGGAGAAGACGGCGGCGCTGCGCTTCGCGATCGTCGGCGTGGTCCTGATCGTGCTGATGGCCTTCAGGCCGCAGGGCATGTTCGGCAAGCGGCAGGAGATGGTCCTTGGCGACTGAGGCCGACAGGGGAGGGGCGCTGCTCGACGTCGAGGGCGTCGTCAAGCGCTTTGGCGGCATCCGTGCGGTCGACGGCGCCAGTTTCGGCGTCGCCGCCGGATCGATCGTGGCCCTGATCGGTCCCAATGGCGCCGGCAAGACCACTCTCTTCAACGCGATCACCGGCTTCCAGCGCGCCGACCGCGGGTCGGTTCGGCTCGCCGGCGAGGAGGTCCTCGGCCTGCCGGCGTACGCGGTCGCGCGGCGCGGAATGGTCAGGACCTTCCAGATCACCAGGGCACTGGCGGCGATGCCGGTGGTCGACAACATGATGCTGGCCGCGCCGGCCCAGCCGGGCGAGAGATTTCGCAACCTCCTCCTCCATCCCCGCGCCGTGCGTGGCCGGGAGCGCGAGGTTCGCGAGGAGGCGATCGAGCTGCTCGAGGTGTTCGGCCTGCGCGATCTCGCCGGCGACTACGCCGGCACCCTCTCCGGCGGCCAGCGCAAGCTGTTGGAGCTGGCCCGGGCGCTGATGGCGCAGCCGAAGCTACTGCTCCTCGACGAGCCGATGGCCGGGATCAACCCGACCCTCGGCAGGCGGCTGCTCGACCACATGCAGCGGCTGCGGCGCGAGCGGGGGATGACCTTCCTCTTCGTCGAGCACGACATGGACGTGGTGATGGGCCACTCCGACCGGGTGATCGTGATGGCGGCCGGCCGGGTGATCGCCGAGGGAGAGCCGCGGCAGGTGCGCGAGGACCCGGCTGTCGTCGATGCCTACCTCGGGGGCGCCGCGTGAGCGACGACGGCAACCTTCTGGCCGCTGAGGGGCTGGTCGCCGGCTACGTGCCGGAGGTCGACATCCTCGACGGCGTCTCCTTCGGCGTCCGCGAGGGCGAGGTCGTGACCCTGGTCGGGCCCAACGGAGCTGGGAAGTCGACTCTGATCAAGACGATTTTCGGCCTGTTGCGGCCCCGTCGCGGCCGCGTGACCCTGCGCGGGGAGGACCTGAGCGGGCTCGAACCGCACTCGATCGTCCGGCGCGGGGTTGGCTACGTGCCCCAGCTCGACAACGTCTTTCCCAGCCTCTCGGTCGAGGAGAACCTGCAGGTCGGGTCGCTCGACCGGGCGCGGACGCGAGGCCGGATCGGCGAGCTGTACGAGCTCTTCCCGCGGCTGGGCGAGCGGCGCAAGCAGGCCGCCGGGACGATGAGCGGCGGCGAGAGGCAGATGCTGGCGATGGCGCGGGCGATGATGCCCGACCCGAGCGTCCTCCTGCTCGACGAGCCCTCCGCCGGCCTCGCCCCGGCGTTCGTCGAGGCGATCTTCCAGAAGGTGAGCGACATCAACCAGGCGGGGGTGACCGTGGTGATGGTCGAGCAGAACGCGCGCCGGGCGCTTGCGATGTCGGACCGCGGCTACGTGCTCGACCTCGGCCAGAACCGCTTCGAGGGCACCGGACGGGACCTGCTCGAGGACCCCAAGGTGGCCGATCTCTACCGCGGCGGCGCGGCCGGGGGGAGCCCCGGCCGCGCCAGCGGTTAGTCGGCTTCGACCTCGACCGTGTCGAGTTTCACGAGTTTGCCGCCTTTGAATTCAGAGACGTCGTAGATGTAGCGGCTGAGGTCACCGTTCTCGTCCCAGTCGATCGGGCCCGAGGCGCCTTCGTAGTCGATGTCTTCGCCGTCCTGCAGCGCTTCGATCGCTTCCGCGAGTTCCTCGAAGGTGTACTTCGTGCCGCCGGGGCCGGTGACGTCGACGATCGCTTCGGCCATCTCGGTGCCGTCGGTCGAGCCGGCGGCGACAGCCGCCAGGTAGCAGAGGATCACGTCGTCGAAGGTGGTCGAGTCGAACAGGTTTCGCGGCGGCCCGGGAGCCCCTTCGTAGAGTTTGTCGAAGGCGTTTGGAGCGTCGCCCGAGAACGTCCCGGGGGCGGTTCCGAGCATACCTTCGGTCGCCTCGCCACCGACTTCTTCGGAGAGTT